>JBGTCM010000100.1:0-2775 GCA_041748795.1 Pyrinomonadaceae bacterium | reverse complement strand
TTACGATTACGAAAAGATCGAATTTACATCGCCATGGAAAGTTATGCCGGGAAGGTATACACGCGAAGGCGATGTGCGCGAGTTACTCCTGAAGTCAGACGACATGTTCGTCATCTCACGGCCCGGTGATGAAATCAGTCTATCGTTTGACGCGCGAAAGTTGCCGCCGGTTCGTGCCGGCTGGACTCGAACTTTCCTGCTCTACGCCGATGGTTACAGCAAGGAGATGGACATCAACTCCGCCAGTCCGGATCAGGTCTGGCCGCTGCCTTTTCACCGCATGACTAAATATCCGTATGCAGCCCCTGAAGCGTATCCAATGACAGCGGCGCGGCGCGCGTATATGGAGAAATACAACACGCGCGTGGTGACGGCTGAGGTTCCGTCGATTGATACGGTGCTGACAAATGCAATGAAGCGCGTCATCCTACCGAGGCAGTAGCCCGACCGTTAGGGAGGGCGTAACGTAGGGACACCGATACGCCCTCCCTGACGGTCGGGCTACTGCCCCGGCCGCTCCGCGGGTTAAAACGCATCCGCCATACTGCGTACTTTCAGTTCCTTGCGAAAGTCGGTCGCGCGAACTGCGCCGCCAGTTCGAAACTGCACCTCAGCTTTTTGCCCCGGAATCAAATCGAAGTAATTATCCGTAAAGAAGCCGTTGTGATTTGGCGCGGATAAGTAAACCGCCCGCGCAAACTTGTCGGCAGACAGGATGATTTTAAATCCACCGCGCACTGGTAGAACCTCAAAATTAATTTGCGGCCGCGGCATTGAGAGCTCTTTGTACGCTCCAAAGAGGTGCTTATTGCTCGACACCGGCTTCCCGTCCACCAGTACTTCCGTAAGCAGAAATACCTCTTTGGCATTCCTCCCTGCCAGCACCGTCTTCAGCGGCGTAGTCGAATAGGATTTACTGCTCAGTGCGGCAATCTCAATGTCCTGCCGCCGGGCCCACAACGTATTCCCTTCGAAGTCGAGCAATCTCACATTCAACTGCGCCGAAGCCGGCTGTAAACGATCAGAGACGACGAAGACATCGAGGTTGCCGTTCTCCTCCCTGGGGCTGACCAGAATCTCGCTGTAGAAACGGCGCGCGTAATACTGAAGTGCTTTCCATCGTCCCGTGTAGTCGATACTTGACCACGAAGCAGCGGGCCAGGTGTCGTTAAGCTGCCAGTAAAGCGAACCCATGTTGTGCGGCATGATGCGTCGCAGGTGTTCGGCGCCGATTTTGATTCCCTCGGCTTGTAGTACCTGACTGACATAGAGAAACGATTCGAAATCCTTCGGCGCAGGGTATTCCCTTAACATGTACTCGCGTATTAATGGATTGCCGCGCGGGTGCCGCTGGTGGGCCATCATCACCGGTGACTCGATATCGTGGTCCGCGGGAACGGTGTAGGTGTTGACGGTTTCAAGCTGCGGCAACGACTGAAAGCCGTATTCGCTCATGAAACGGGGGGACTGTTTTGCGTATTCGCTAAAGGGCAGCGACGCGTGCCAGACCTGCCAATAGTGAGAATCTCCGATCTTCTGAGAGTCGGGATCGGCTTCCAGATTGGAACTGGGAGAAGCGGGCCAATAAGGTCGCGAGGGATCAAGCGAGGCACAAACCTCCGGCAACACACCGTAGAACAACTTCAGGTAATCGTCCCAGAGCTTGGCCGGAAACTGGTCCTTCCATCCCCAATGAAACCAACCAGACTCGATTTCGTTATTGCCCACCCAGATTACGATGCTGGGATGATTGCGCAAACGCTTCACGTTATCGATAGCTTCCTGCCTCACGTTATCAAGGAAACCCTGATCACCGGGATACAGACTGCACCCAAACATGAAATCCTGCCAAACAAGAATTCCCATCTCGTCACATAGTTCATAGAAATCGTCGCGTTCGTAAATTCCTCCGCCCCAGACACGCACCATGTTCATGTTCGTGTCGCGCACTGACTCCAACAACTGGCGATATCGAGCTTCGCTAACGCGGGTTGGAAAACTGTCCGCCGGAATCCAGTTGGCGCCCTTCGCGAAAACGGGCACGCCATTGATCACAAAAGTGAAACTCTTCCCTGCCTCATCCTGCTTCTGTCTTAGTTCCACTGAACGAAGGCCCGTGCGTGTTGTCTTTGAATCGATCGACTTGCCATCGATCAGCAGCCGTGCTTTAAAAGAGTAAAGTGGATGAGCGCCGAGTCCGTTGGGCCACCAGAGCGCCGGGCGCGGAATAACGAAGTCGAGCGAAATGCGATTGGAGCCAGGCGCCAGGGTCAACGTGCGTTTCGCTGCCACGCTTTTGCCGGTAACGTTGTCAACCACGATCGTAGCGCTCGCGTTAGTGTTGGCAACAACTTCGACCTCCGCCGTCAACCTTGCCGCGTCAGCCGTTACGTGGCTTTGCAGAATGTGCAAATCTTCCAGACGCGCCTGGTCCCAGGCCTCTATATAAACGGGACGCCAAATACCGCTTGTAACAAACCGCGGGCCCCAATCCCAACCAAACTGATAGGGCGCTTTGCGTGTGTGCGGACTGGTCTTCTCTCCCTGATCGTTGCCGGCGGGCAATTGGTAAGTCATTTTTGCCATGATCGGCAGCACTTCGTTAATGGGTGAGCGAAAGCGAATGCGTAACGTGTTAGTGCCCGCTCTGAGCAAACGCTTACTGTCAGTTCGCCAGGTGCGAAACATGTTGTCAGCGTCCAGCAGAGGCTTATCATTGAGAAAAACGTTGGCATAAGTGTCGAGTCCCTCGAAGACGAGGTCGATATTATCGCG
>JBGTCM010000099.1:0-4176 GCA_041748795.1 Pyrinomonadaceae bacterium | reverse complement strand
TGGGTGCAAGTTGCCCGCGGGGAAATAGCTCTTAACGGCGTCGATCTGAAACAAGGCGACGGCGCCGCGATTTCGGATGAAGCGACTCTTGAAATCACCGGTCGTGAGCCGTCAGAGGTTCTTTTGTTTGACATGCGGTAGCGGTGAGGGCGCCTCCTTGGAGTGCGCCGGCCTGGCGGCGCTTTGGTCCAATCGTGCGATACCTCCGAGTTCGGGAGTTAAATGTGGCGAAGGAATGCGGCGCCAGGCCGCCGCACTCCAAGGAGGCGCCTGTAATTTTAAGGAGGACGATGACAATGGAAGCAACCAGAGTGACTATCGATGAAGTAAAAGAGCGAATGGATCGTGGCGAGCAATTCACTTTCGTTGATGCGCGTAATCCGAAAGCGTGGGAGGAAGCTGAAACTAGAGTACCCGGCGCATTGCGTGTTCCCGATGAAGGCGCGGAGCAACACTTTTCTGAAGTAACACACGAGCGAACAGTAATCACTTACTGCACTTGCCCACATGAAGCGTCTGCAGCCAGCGTATCGCAAAAGCTCTCCGCAAATGGCTACAGAAATGTCCATCCGCTATTCGGTGGCCTGGAAGCGTGGGAGAAAGCAGGCCTTCCGCTCGAGCCCAAATAAATGGTGAAATTGATCAAACCCAGGGATGCCAACGAAGTTGTCGCGTCCTGGGAAACATCCTCCGAGTATTGGAATAAATATCAAGGCACAATCGAAACGATGTTTGCGCCACTCACGCGCGCGCTCGTCGCCTCGGCAGAGATTCAACCGGGACAATCCATACTCGACATTGGCGGCGGAAGCGGTGAACCGTCGTTGACGCTTTCAGCGATCGTCGGAGAATCAGGGCGCGTCGCTTACACCGACCCAGCCGCCGGGATGGTCCAAACGGCGCGCAACGAAGCGGAGCGGCGAGGACTATCGAACATCACATTTCACCAGTCTCCCGCCGAGCGCCTATCGTTTCCCGACAACGAGTTTGACGCTGTGGTGGGCAGACTGTCGGCTATGTTTTTCGCTGACCCGAAGTCTGCCTTGGGTCAAATGCTGCGAGTTACGAAACCAGGCGGGCGCATTGTGTTGCTCGTTTGGGGGCCTCGTGAGGCAAACCCCTTCTTTAGTGAGATCAGCGATGCGCTAAATCAATTCGTTCCGGCTGAACCTGAGGATGAAGATGCGCCCACCGCATTTCGTTTTGCGAGATCCGGAAAACTCGCCAGGGTGTTTACCGACGCCGGTGCTATCGAAGTTACCGAACAGACCGTGCCCTTTCGAATCGAGAATCCTATTGACATCGAAGGATTTTGGACGTTACGCATTGAGATGTCTGACACGTTTAGAAACAAGCTCGCGGCGCTTGATTCCGAAACGGTTGCGACAGTGAAAGCTGCAACCGCGATGGCGGTAGCAGAATATTTCAAAGATGGCCAAATGGATTTTCCTGCACAGGTTCTAATCGTTACCGGACAAAAGAAGTGACTCCCTGGAGTGCGCCGGCCCGGCGGCGCTTTGGTCGAAACCTAAGATTCCCTGACAATTGAGTTTGGCAAACACAGCGGCGCCAGGCCGCCGCGGGCCAAGGCGCCGCCGGGCCGGCGCACTCCAAGGAGTAGCCTCCAGCCCAACCTCAAGTTTTCCTCAACCGCTGTTTTCCCCAGCAAAACCGCAAAAAGCCAACTCTTCTTCGGCTCAAGTTTTTCTCAAGCCGTTTCCGGATACTAATTACGCTGGAAATGGTCCAGAGAGATTAAACCTGCAAGACGATGAGAGGAGTTGGAGCCATGTCGCGAAATCAGTTTATCAAGTTGTCGGCGCTTACCTTGATTGTGGTGGTGCTCTTAGCAGCGAGTTTGGTGGCCGGAGATTTACTTGTCCGGACCTTTGCCGCAGCCCAACCAGTGATCGTGGAATTGAAGTCGGATCCTGTAATCGTCGCTAAAGCGGCCGCCGAAGCCCGAGGCGAAAACTTCGACCTGCAAGCTTATCGTCAGCAGATCATCGCGGAACAGAATAGCTTCCTGGATCAGCTAAGCGCATCGGGGGTCGCCTACAGCTTGGTTAGCGTGGACGCGCCAAACGGGCCTAACGGCGAAGTCACCAACATCCAGTTCCGCTTCAACTACGTGTACAACGGGTTGACGATCGCGGTACCGGTTTCAGCCATCGATACAATTGAGGGTATGAGCCAGGTGAAGTCGGTGCATCTCTCCGAAGACATCAACCTTCATCTCGACAACGGCGTAAAATACACGCGCGCACCTTCACTCTACGGCCAGCCGCCGCAAATCAAGATGGGCGATACGCTCAATACAGGTGGTGTGCATGGCGAAGGAATCTACATAGCAGTGGTTGACACCGGCGTCGAATGGGCTCACCCAATGTTCGGCGGTGACCCCACGCCCCCGCGTTTTGGTGTTGGACCCTCGGTCGCTGCGCTCAACGTTAATTCAAAAGTTCCTTATTACCTGAACCTGACTGCCGGCGCTGTCACCGATGATTTCGGTCATGGCTCGCACGTCGCGGGCATCGCCGCCGGTTACCTGGCCCAGGCGCCGGGAGTTGACGCGTTGCCTGGAACCGCTGACGACGTGAGAATCCACGGCGTCGCCCCGCAGGCGAAGATCATGGGTTACAAGGTGCTTTCGACCGTCGGCGCCGGCGTGTCACCCTCCATCATTATGGCTATCGAAGATGCGGTGCAGCCCTTCACAATTACGGGCTATCCGAAGCCAGTGGCACACGTCATCAATCTAAGTCTCGGGTCTACTACTAACGATCCGAACTATCCGACTTCCGTAGCATGTGACAACGCAACCTTGGCCGGCACGACGGTCGTCGCCTCGGCGGGCAACAGCGGCGCGCCGACGCCGACCAACCCAACCGGTGAAACAACGATTGGCTCGCCAGGCACTGGCCGCCGCGTGCTTACCGTGGGCGCGAACATCGACCCCGGCTCCGCCCCGAACAAACTTGACGAGGTGGGGGGTGGCAATCGCACGGGTATGAAGGCGTTCCCACTGGACGGCGGCGCCGCGATCAATACAGACATCACTAACAAATACGTTGACTGCGGTCTGGCTGAGACGCCCGACCAGGTGCCCGATTCCGTCGCAGGCAAGATCTGTTTGATCGAGCGTGGGGGTACGGTCAACACGCCACCCCAATCGCCGGTGGCGGCGGGCACGGGACTCTTCTCCAACAAGGCTGCGTTCGCGGTGGCGAAGGGCGCCATCGCAGTGGTTGTCTATAACAACGTGGATGGCGAACTGACTGCCGCAACTGTGCGCAAGTCTACGGTTCCAGTGGTCGGCATTTCGAGGGCAAACGGCCTTTACTTGAAAGCGGCCATCGGTTCAACCGCTTTCGGCGCAATTTCGCCTAATCAGATGCGCCTCAACAAGGCCCTCCTGTTTGAGCCCGACATGGGTGGCTTCAGCTCGAAAGGCCCAGTCACCGGCTTCGGCATGATTAAGCCGGACGTGACAGCGCCCGGGGTCTCCGTGCTTTCGGCGACCGTGCGAGTAGGCGGCGTGGGAACCAACACTGCGTACATGTTTGATCCTACCGGTTACATCTCTGCCTCGGGCACGTCGATGAGTTCGCCGATGGCTGCCGGTGTAGTAGCGCTGGTCAAGCAGAAGAACCCACACTGGACGCCGTCGATGATTCGTGCGGCGCTCATGAACTCAGCGACCAATCTGCGCCAAGCGGACGGAACACCTGTGGCCGACGGTACGCAGACAATCAATCAGATCGGCGCGGGTCTCGTTGACGCCTACGCAGCAGCTAACGCCAAAGCAATGATGGGTACAGGCGCAATTGGACCAAGTGGCGAAGCCCCTTCGGCGCGGCCAAACAACATTTGTCCCAACTGGGGTGGAAATCCTTCGCCTCTTTGCGGCAATTCGCCTGGAAACCCGGATTTTCTCGGCAGCCACAGCTTTGGCGCGGTGCCCGTTGCCGGCGTCATAGGCACCAACACAAAGACGGTTACGGTCGCCATTACCGACGTCACCAACGGCGAGGGTGGCGGTGTCTACCAGCTAAGCTCGAGCGCAGTTCGCAATGTGCCGACTGGTGTGTCCGTGAGCTTTACAGACGGAACAGGGACGTCGATCTCGTCGGTAGAAGTGCCGGCGGGGGGCAGCGCCAGCTTTAACGTAAACAT
>JBGTCM010000098.1:0-5865 GCA_041748795.1 Pyrinomonadaceae bacterium | reverse complement strand
GTTCGGCTTCGTCGACCGGTCCGAGGTCGATTTCGACACGGCCGAGTACGCGGCCGCCGATGAGTTGCGTCGATTCGAGATCAATACGGGTAATGTTTCCGCTGTAGAGAGTCTGCAGTCTTAGTCCCTGACGACTGCTCGGTGCCACGCTGTCGACGTCAACTCGGCGATTGGCGAACTTTTCGAGATGAGCGTTGAAGTCATAGTTCGGATTTCCAGTGTCGACGGGGTGAAACAAAAGGTGAAGCGAGTTAGGGGCGTAACGTTGAAGAAATTGTGTTTGCACGGTTTGCCTCCAGATGCAAAGGACAAAGAAGAATGGGTAAAACGCCTATTGCAGTCACGACTAAAACCCAGCTTTGGTTTTTGGAGTTGGAGATTTCGGGGAACGTATCAGTCGCCGCTTCCACGCATCTTTGTGTTTTGTCGACCTGGCTGTTGCGGAAGGACTAAGAGGAGGCGCCGTAACGTGGGAATTGTAGATCTCGCTGAAATCGCTGATTTCTTTGAGTTACGTGCTGCTCGCATTCCGCATATTGTTTGGAGCATGGTGGTGAGGGCATTTGGATACAACGCGGGCTTTGGAGGAAAGCGGTTTTTGGTTTGGGGTTGCGAGGTTAGAGAGGTGCGGGTTGTGCGAAATTGAGGCTACTTCGTTTCCTTGCGGTGCGCGGAAAAGCCGCCAGCCGTAAGGCGCGGTAAGGAGAATCTTCGTCCTGTCAGTGGCGCGTGGGCGACACAATCTTGTGCCGCCATCATTTTGGCGGTAACGAATCCATAGTTGATTTGGTGGTTCCTGTAATTTTTCGGCCGGGGTCTTTAAGCCCGCTGGTTTAACCGGCGGCGCTTTCCTGTATTAGGCATACCGTCGAGGTTGAGACGGAGAGTCTCTACGAAGCAGCGGTCTTAGCAGTACGCACTTTTAGGCAACATGCATGCGAGCCTGGCCAACACAGCAAGCTGGAGGTCGAAGTTCGCAGCTCTGTTACTCACACCATTACCCTCAGGAAAATCCATGACTGGTTGAATGGAGGCGCGAAGTCACCAAGGGAAGCAATCATAAAAGACAACCTACGCAGGGTACTTCTAACGGAGTCGTGGAGATCTTGATCGGGTTTTCGGTTTGCCAACGTTACTTGCCGGGCGCTTCACGGCTTCCTTCGCCTAAACGTCCTCGGCAGTAAGCGCAGGCACAACTACGCTGAACTGACGAGTGCCGCTTTGCGGTCGTGAGTTCTCGTCGAGCGGTTTTACATTGATCTTGAGAGGCATTTGGCTAGCTACGCCGCTAAATATGCATGTGCCCGTGGGCAAGGTGGGTATCGATTCCTCGGTTCCGCGGTCAATATATGAGACGGCACTTGCTATGGTATCGAGATCGCGCTGGTTGATTAGGCGATGAATGAAGTAATTGTGCGCCTGCGATGTAATAGTCGGCGAAATATCGCTTGGCCGCTGACTAGCGATGGTGACAAATACACCGAACTTCCGGCCCTCCTTGATGATCTCCTCAAAGGTTTCGAGCCTATAGTCCTTCCAACTCTCAACCTCGCGGAAGGACTCCTTCGAAAGAATGTTATGTGCCTCATCGATAATGATGTTTAGCGTTTTACTCAAACCTGCCGTCTTATGCTCCGCGTAAAGCTTTTTTGAAAGCAGTAGCGGTATAGTCTTTTTCATATCGATGTTGACATCTTTGAGATTGACTACGACAAAATTGGTTGCCCAAAACTCGGTGTTACCGCTCAGGTCAAAGAGTCTATCTATGTCGCGCTGCTTGCTTTTCAGTCTGTTGATAACATGAACGATGTGTTCATTTTGCGCCCGGTTCGATATGACATCAAAGATCAGCTGTAGGTAGAGAAAAACGATAAGCTTCGATAGCATGCTATTACCCAGTACGAAGTTGTCGACGTGCTGGTAGAGTTTCGCTTCATTTATGCGTTCGGGGTTCTGAGCCAGAAAAACAGTCGTTCCCTTGAACTTGAACTCTGCGCTAGTGTTCTGCCACTCCAGATCCGCCCCGATGTCGAGGGGTTCGCCATCATCATCTACCGATGGCAATATCTCGCGGAAGTAATCGAGAAGCAGGAACGCTCTGACCTTGTCGCTCATCCGAAGAACATCTTTGACCCTGATACGCATGATGTTCTTCAAGTATCCCTCAGGGTCTCCATCCTCCGCTTCGTGGACCCTCTCAAAGAAACTTAGCGTTCTCCTGAGAAAAGGTTTTTGCGTTTTGTCTGTGGCAGCGGCAAGAATGGACAGAACTTCTATATCAAGTAGGCCACTCTCACTCATAGGCAGTTTGTCGGCATGGTCGGATCGAGTCGATAGGCTGTAAACGGTTTTTGTCTCGGCGATGCAGGGATGCGCCGTGTACTCACCATTGAAATCAAAAAGCACGAAATGCACGTTTTCCGCAAAGGAGACTGCATTGCGTTCGCTGAGTGTCCTCACAAGTTCCTGGTAAAGGTAGGCAAGCGTATTTGATTTTCCACTACCGGTATTGCCGAATATCGCTATATGGCTGTTGAATAGCCCATCGACGGGTAACTTGATGTCGAAATCTTCACCATAGCTTGTGGCGATACTGATAGAGGGACAATCATCGCGAACAAGATTATGGAGAATGTGGAGCTTCTCTCGAGTAACAATGTAGGCCTCGTTACCGATCAGCGGAAGCTCCTTGGCACCGCCCGTGAAGCAACCACTTTGATCAATATACCCAGCTAGTGAGACCGTCAGGATGCGCTTGTTTCTATCGATGAAATCCCGGTGATCGCCGGCAGGGGGTTGGTAGTCCTCCTCAATCTTTTCGCCCTCTACCCGACCTATAATGCTAAGAAACCCTTTTCTGATTTCGACAAAGCTATTGACCGAGATGTTCCTGAGGATGTCTCCGTCCAAAAACATGTCGGAGAGATTTTTGTTTTTATCGACTAGGACATAGATCCTCCGTCCATCTACACCACAGACCTCTCCTACCCGTAGGACTGCATCCCGCGTAAGCTTCGCTACGCTCATCGCGTTCCCCCCGCTTTGGGAAGACAACCGGCTAGCGTGGCGTTGAAGCGTTGAAAATCGATTTGCTCCCCAGCAGGCGGTGCGATTATTTGTACATTATTGTGCCCTTCAAATTTGACGGCGAATGAGTCGCGGTCAGCCTCATTGAACGCAAATGCGACGAGTTTGAGAGTGGGATTCTTGAGAGCTTTTCTCGTGATATCGAAAATATGGGAGTCTCCGAAAGAAAAACCAAAGGTAACCAGCAGCGCATTTTCCCTGTCCAGTTCATTTGCATAGATTCTAAGAAGCTCATAGTAATTACGCTCCATTAGCGTTGTCCTAAACTTAGTCGTCTGAGGCAACACAACTGCATAGCTCTCAATGAAGGCCTTGACATCGTCCGACGTTCTTATGGCCGGTAACAGCTCCCTCTCTTTTACGCTAAACAGAATATCGTCGCCTTCCTTCATCCAAGACATGGAACCATGCAGCTTTATCAAATTAATGCTTGGAATCTCGACCCTATAATCATAAAGGTTCCCGGTGTTGTACGTAGCATTGAAAAAAGTGCGAGATGAATACTCCATCCGGCTATCAAGGCTGGGTAGACGGGTGAAGCCGTCATTTAGCCTTAGACCCACGATGCTTACGGATGCCTTTTCTATAAAAAGGTCGTAGTTAGTTGTGAATAGCGTCGCTTGCTTGGGTAGGATCTCAGTGCTGCGTTCGCTCAGGATCGTTTCAACGAGCCCGAGATAGCGACGATAGTTTTCCACCGCTGTGTTATTGAGGGCCTCATCTACTTTGTTGATGAGCTTGTTCATCGGCTCCTGAATGCTGGCAAGGAACTCATACATTCGAAGCAGCGCCTCTTCTTCTTTGCCAGCCTCGAATAAGTCAGCGATCTCCTGTTCGATGGCACCTGCTGTTGGTATTGCCGGTTGAGATGCGCCAGAACCTATTAAGAAACTGACATAAGCGGATTGAAGGGAGCGTGTGAGGATCTTGCGTGTGCCGTCATCAGGCGCATCAAGCTCAATTATTTGTGCCATGCCTAAGCATCCTTCCGGTTCTTACTGCAGGTCGTTACCGACCAGGGCGAATTAAAGAAAACTCGATCTGCGTCCGGTTCTCAACGCATCTTTCGGGACTTAGAGGAACGCCTGATTCCTTCACTCCTCGTTGGACTTGGAATCCTCTCCGGAAGGTCCAGATCGTCATCGATCAAAACTGCGAGATCGACGTTCGCCAAACGTGCATATTCTAGGAGCACCAGCGGAGATGGCACACGATGTCCCCGCTCATATTGCGAGATATTGCTGCGAAACAGATGGCCGCCGAAACCTAGGCGCTCAAGGATTTGACTCTGAGACAAGTTCAGATCCAGCCGAAGCCTTCTGAGCTTCTTTGCCAGACGGTCTGATTTGGTCGGGGAGGCTTTCTTCATCGAGAGACACCTCCCGATAAAGACCCAACCTTGACACTTCCCGCCCGGCTAGATACGATGGTATCTAGTTTTGAACTGCGCTTTCGTTTCGCCGTGAGTTGGAACCTTCCATGCTCAACGGCGATGCTCATCACTCGAATTGACGGGATGGTGAGCTACGCATTTGGCCGTTGCAAATTATCAAAGT
Organism: Pyrinomonadaceae bacterium; assembly: GCA_041748795.1. Lineage (GTDB taxonomy): Bacteria > Acidobacteriota > Blastocatellia > Pyrinomonadales > Pyrinomonadaceae > PSRF01. Next base: position 1,222 of record JBGTCM010000098.1, on the reverse strand, counting down.
CTAAAGCGCCCAAGAGCATAACAGAACGCGCCATGCTTTGATCATTGGTTTTTCGAGGTCGTTTCCATTCAATGCGGACCCCCACTCACAGGTCATGCCAGTGTTACCAAGAACCGAAGTTCCGGATTCTATACGTCGGGAGTGATCAGGAACTCCTGATTGCTCTAAGGTCGGTACTCTTAAGACCGGAATACCACATCGTATCCTGCGCCGATCGCGGCTCCGCGATTCTATTTCTCAGGGGCGATCCGAGATATGACTTATTGCTGTTCGACCTCGAATTGCATGGTTCGACGGGCCTGAAACTGGCACGCTTGGCGCAATCCTTTCCCCACCGCAGGCGAACGCCGAAGGTCATCGCTACCTCGAACGAAATAACCGGCAGCCTGGAAGAACTTGCACGCAAGGCTGGCGTAAACGAATGCCTGACAAAGACGGAAGACGCGGACGGACTATCGCAAACAATCATGCGCTTGCTCGAAAGAGATGCAGCGAGCTAACCGATTTGATGTCTGGCACGGCCTCCTGCTCAGATACATGGAGCAACCAGTGCCGACGGGCCGCCGTGGGGGTGAGGACGCGGCGGCCTCGCTTTCCAGTTCGCCGCACCCCCGTTCAATGATTTGCTAGCAGGGCAAGTACTATTTTTTCGCGAGCCCAGACTCGGTCGTGGAGCCGAGATTGGATGGAGCGAGGCAAAGGTCCTTGGAGACTTGCCGTTGGGCATTTCCCCGACCGCGCCTCGCTTTCATTTGTCCTACCATTCGAACATTTCTGGTTCTCGACATTCGTACAAGGTCGCCTGCTTTCACCCGGCGAACCTAGGCCTTACCGCCCTGCGGTCTGGCTTGAAGGAAAAGCTCCGAGGATCTAATCGCTGGCGGCGCCGCGGGGCTTGCCCGCCGTCGAAGCGCGACGGTTACGAGGTAGATTAATTATCCGGAGAGTGTTGAAGTTTTTTGGGAGAGGGGTTATTACTCGCGGAAGGAAGCGCGGTCGTGCGGCCTGAGTGTTGCACTTACAGTTATGTAAAAGCCAGTCCAAGTTGATTTATTGCCGAGCTGGGTGTAGGCAAGTCTCCTCTTGGTGACGAGGGTGAGTTTTCTAAATGTAGGGTGGTTGGTGTTGGGCCGTTACTATAAAAGTTCCTGGCCGCAGAAATAATCTTTTGAAAAAAGGAGACTATGACGCCTTGACCGAGGATTTCTCCAGCGCCGGTTTT
>JBGTCM010000097.1:0-2814 GCA_041748795.1 Pyrinomonadaceae bacterium | reverse complement strand
CGCTGTCGCTAATCGACGGGCGCGATGTTGTTGTTCACGGTTCAGGCAGAACTGACGCAGGCGTGCACGCGGAGGCACAGGTCGCAAGTGTAGTTCTGCAAAAGCAAATCACTCCGGCAAAACTTCGAGCGGCGATAAACGGAAACGTTGGGAAAGACCTGCGCGCCATCGAAGTTGCAACCGCCCCTGACGATTTTCATGCTCGATATTCGGCGGTCGAGAAAACTTATCGCTATCGTGTGGTGACGGGTCAGGTCATTTCACCGTTCTGGGTCCGCTATGCGCTTCAGGAGGCGCGCGCTCTCGACCTCGAACTAATGAGAGAAAGCGCGCAGCTTTTTTTAGGCACGCATGATTGGACCGCCTTCTCGTCAGTACAAACCGATGCAGAAAATAAAACGCGAACGGTCAAAGCCCTCGCAATAGAAGTGGTCTCGGATGAGCGAACCCGTTCCCGGATCGTTGAAATAACAATTAGCGCAGATGGTTTTCTCAGGTACATGGTGCGATCGATCGTTGGAACTTTGTTGGCCGTCGGAAGAGGCGAGATGGACGCGGCGTTGGTGAAGCAAACGATTGATGAAGGCGATCGTTCGCTGGTCGCAGCCACCGCACCGGCTTGCGGGCTGACGCTCGTATCAGTCGGCTATGAAGGTGACGACTCCTCATCCACTAACGATCTGGGGTGAAGACACCGTGGTCTCAGCGCCAACGGCGCGAAATGTAATAGCCTGGGCCATCGGCCCAGGTTGAGCCGGTTTAAGAATATCAGCGCTGAAAGCGCGAAATGATGTTAGACGCATCTCATGGCACGCACTTTCGTTTCCTGCGACGCCATATTATTTCGCGCCTTCAGCGCTTTTAGAAATTCCATGGGTCTCCACCTGGGGCGTTGCCCCAGGCTATTGCATTTCGCGCCGTTGGCGCTAAGACCTTATTTTCAAACAAAGCTATTGCAGATGTTGCCGACCTCACTGCTTAGTTGGAGACATCGCCATTGACATGCCTAACGCTTGAAGGAAGAATGTCCACATGCTTTCTGACTTTACGGGACTCGTAAAAACCGGCACCGCTGAGGACCGTCTACTGGGCGCAATCAAGTGGGACCGTTTGCCGCGTCATGTTGCAATCATTATGGATGGCAACGGCCGTTGGGCTGCGCAAAGAGGTCAGCCGCGAATCGCCGGCCATCGAGCCGGGGTCGAGGCCGTGCGTGCCGCTGTAGATACCGGCGCGCGCCTGGGCCTTGGCGCGTTAACTCTGTATGCCTTCTCCACTGAAAACTGGAAACGACCGCGTTACGAGATCGACGCTCTGATGCGCATGCTGCGCCGTTACCTGCGTCTTGAACTCGATGAGATTGATAAACAAAACATTCGATTTCAAACCATAGGCCGCACAGGTGCATTAGCAAAGAACGTCCGTCTTGAGATCGATAAAGCCACCGAACGGACAGCGAGGAATACCGGCATGGTCCTCGCCGTAGCTTTGAACTACGGAGGCCGCGCTGAAATCGTCGACGCATCTCGCGCCGCCGTGCGCAGATTGATCGACGAAGGACACGAGCCGGATGAACTGACAGAAGAGCGTATCGCGAATGAGCTATACACGCGGACGATGCCTGACCTCGATTTGCTGGTTCGAACCAGCGGCGAGTTGCGAATATCGAACTTTCTCTTATGGCAGGCGGCTTATAGCGAGATTTATGTTACGGAAACTCTGTGGCCTGATTTCCGGCGTATGCATCTGCTCGAGGCGATTGTCGACTATCAACAACGCGATCGGCGATTCGGTGGACTCAAGCTGGTCGCGAATGAGTAGGAGCCCTAGTTCGCGAAAATCATTCCTGAGATGTTAGGAAGATTTTCCATTTATCATTTCTCAACTATCATTTGTCATTGATAACAACTCGGCTACGAGTTAAATGACAAATGAGAAATGACAAATGACATATGGAAAATCTCATGTTTCTTAAAGCTGAATGTCACGCATACTAACCGCAGTCGTTGTCCTCCCTTTTCTAATCGCATCAATTCTAATCCCCGTTTTGGCGCCGCTGTTTGTAGTCATGGCGGCGGCGGCGATGGTGTTTGGCCTGTACGAGTTTTATGTCCTGGCAAAGAAGAAGGGCATGCGACCGGACATCGTTGCCGGATACCTGGCGAGCGCGGCTTTGTTTACGATCTTTGATTTCGCGAACCGCAGTTCGATGCAGGAGCGGCTAGACTTGCAATCAATCGTCCTCGTGTTGATCATTCTGACAATCGGGACGCTGGTTGCGGCTATGCTTCGAGGCGCGCCCTTTGAAAAGATGCTGGCCTCGTCCGGTGCGACGATTCTCGGTGTGCTCTATGTAGTTTTGCTGGGTGGACATCTGGTGGCCGTACGCATCGGCTTCACCCCCGAACTGTCGTCTGACCTGCTGTCCTTTTTCTTTCTGGTGCTGATGGGGTCGGATATCGGGGCATATTACGTTGGGCGAGCCATCGGCAAGCATAAGCTGGCGCCGGGAATCAGTCCCGGCAAAACGTGGGAAGGTGCGGCGGGCGGATTAGCGGCGGCGCTGAGTTTGTCGGCCGTAGCTCATTTTTGGTTTTTCCCGGAGCTCCCTTTGAAGTGGGCGCTTCCACTGGCGACTGTTATGACAGCGCTTGGCATTCTCGGTGATCTGACGGAGAGCGCGCTGAAGCGAGGCGCCGGTGCGAAGGATGCCGCGAAGATCCTGCCGGGTCATGGCGGCATGCTCGATCGTTTGGATAGCTTGCTCTTCAACGCACCGCTCCTCTACTATTTTGCCCATCTTTACTTTAGTGT
>JBGTCM010000096.1:0-13337 GCA_041748795.1 Pyrinomonadaceae bacterium | reverse complement strand
CATTACGAGCGCGCAGCTTTGAATGAGGATTCTGGTTTTCATACTAAAGGACTACATCTAACAGTTTGAGAATTTATCGGGGAAACTAGAATAAGAGAATTGCGCGGTTAGTTAAAGGCGCTGGGCCGGATCGGGGTAACGAAAGTGAGGGGAAATAAGAACCTGGTGTGTGCTCTCAGGTAAGGAAGGAGGGCTTGCCCCCGCTCTTCGTCGCGCTAGTAGCAACCATGAATAGAGTGGCATCTGGGTATCCTGGAATAGCTGGAGGGTTGGATCACTCGATGAAGTGAGGTAATCGACGAAGAGCGGGGGCGAGCCCTCCTTCCCTACCTGAGAGGAGACGATCGGCGTTCAATCGTCCTAAAGTTAGGGGGAGGCGGGCGTAGAGTATGGACGCGACTACAAGCAGCGACAGAGGGGCGCCCACGGAGGGACGCCCCTACAGAGTGGCTTTACTGATTTCGCTGACTCCCGGGTGAGACGCGTGTTCGACGATTCGTTGCAAAGCACGTAACGCCAGTGCGAGGGCATTTCGTCCCTCCAGTCCCGACACGGGCGAAGGTTGTCCATCTCGCGCCGCCTCCACAAACGCCAGAATTTCAGCTCGCAATGGCTCGATATCGATCACATCCAGGTTCTTCACATGCACGCCCGGCCAGCCCCCATCAGCGCCCGGAGGCGCAAGGCTGCTAATCGATGCGCGTTTCGTCGCATAGTCGATGGCTACATAATCGTGTGGCTGGAAGAAACGCATCTTTCTAATCTTCTCAGTGCCCACGCGAGACGCCGTAATGTTTGCTACAGCTCCAGTTGAAAACTCGAGGCGTGCGTTCGCCGCATCAACTTTGTCAGTCAGGATCGGTATTCCAACCGCGTGCAATTCCGTAACTTCAACATCTTCCCCGACCAACCATTGCACAATGTCCAGATCGTGAATCATCAGATCCAAAACAACATCTATATCCAGCGAGCGCGCGGTAAACTCGCCGACGCGATGAATCTCGAAATAGACCGGATTCCGCACGTGAGGCCGCAGCGCGACGAGTGCCGGATTGAATCGTTCGGCATGACCTACCTGTAAGAGCGCTCCACCTTGATCCGCCGCTGCGATCATTCGGTCCGCCTCTTCCAGCGTGCGTGAGATGGGCTTCTCCACTAGCACATGGATCCCCGCCTCAAGCAGCCCACAGGCGATTTCGCAATGCGACACTGTCGGTACAGCGAGACTCACGGCATCAACCTTACCGATCAGATCGCGCCAATCAGTAATCCACTCCACGTTGTTATTGGTTGCTATATCTTTGGCTGTTTGCTGATCGATATCACATACTGAAACGAAGTCAGTTACACCTTCGGCGGCAAGGTTTGCATGAATGCGGGCGTGTTGACGGCCTAAGTGGCCCACACCGATGACGGCGGTACGTAGCATGTCGGTAGTCAGTAGTCAGTGTTAGTGGTCCGTTGTCAGTCGTTAATGTCAGGGGTCACTGGTAAGTTACTGTTTAGTCTGTGGATTGTAATTCGTGTTTTTTCGTGTGATTCGTGGATTGCGTATTACGTGAACGGATAAACGATCCACGAATCAAACGAAATCACACGAAGTGAAGGAGCGTATGAATAATGGTCAGGTCGTTTTGCTAAGTTGAATAAGACGTTCTCTTCTATGATACTCGTCCGCTTGGTTATCGAGCGCACAACTAACAGCTAACAACTAACAACTGACAACGAACAACTGGACAGTTCTTTCCGGGGACTATACTTGCAACCTTCGACGCTTGCCAAGCGCGGCAGTCTTTTCCTTTTCCTCGTAATCGTCGCGTTCTATTTATACGGTTTGGGCCATCTTCCTTTGCTTGGCCCAGATGAACCTCGTTATGCCCAGGTGGCCCGCGAGATGTTTCTTCGCGGCGATCTGATCACGCCGACACTTGGCGGGCATCTGTGGTTTGAAAAGCCGGCGCTGCTCTATTGGATGATGATCGCCAGCTACAAACTGTTTGGCGTTTCGGAATGGTCTGCGCGGCTTCCTTCCGCAGTCGCCGGCATACTTACTATCGTTGCGTTGTTTCTTGTGGCACGACGAGTAGAACAGTCGACCGACGACGAACAGCTTAAGGGTCTGGGTTTTTGGACTGGGCTCGCCGCAAGTACCACACTCGGCATAATCGTATTTTCCAGGGCAGCAAGCTTTGACATCGTCCTCACGATGACGATTAGCTGGTCCATCGCCTTCTTTATCCTTCATGAACTGGAGCGAGACGGTAAGCGCCGGCGGCAGTTACTGATGGGCTTTTACGTATTCATCGGCTTATCGCTCCTCGCCAAAGGTTTTATTGGATTGGTTATTCCGCTCGCGGTCGCCGGCGCATATTATTTTCTCCGACGACGATGGCCCACACGAGACACTCTCTTAAGTCCTGCTTGGGGGTTGCCACTAGCGGTGACGGTCGCGGCAACCTGGTATGCGCCGGTTATTTGGCAGCACGGCCAGCCCTTCATCGATCGGTTTATTTGGCAGCACCAATTTGCGCGTTACGTTTCGAATGACTATCGCCATCCGGGACCGATCTATTACTACCTCGCCATTCTTGTCCCGCTGACACTGCCATGGACCGCGTTCTTGATTGGCGGCCTTGCGCGAGCGGGAAGTTGGGTCTGGCGTCCGGTAAACGCTTCCGAAGAACCGGCGAACAAGCTGGTGGTGTTTGCATGTGTCTGGCTTCTGTTCCCGCTGCTTTTCTTCACCTTCTCCAGCTCAAAGCTGCCTGGTTACATTCTTCCGTCTTTGCCGGCCGCCGCATTGCTGATAGGCGAACGCCTGGCGCGATTCAATTCTGATTTCAGAAGCCACGGCTGGAAACTAAAAGCAACAGTTGCGCTGTTTGTTCTGGGCGCAGTCGTTGCGACTGCTTACGCGTGGCGTTTCGAACGCACATTGCTCAACTGTGCTCTCATCGCCGCAACCATTCTCGTCGTCACTGGCGGCCTCGCGTTGTTTGCCGCTCGTGGCCGCGCAGTTTCGGTATTGCTTATCTGCGCAGCGACAGTTTCAGTTGTGCTGACGATCCTTCATTGTGGCGCCGGGGTTATGGCAGACCGCGAGTCGTCAAAACGTCTGTTGCAACTTGCTGACGAGCGGGGATATTCGCAGACGTTGATCTATGGTTTGAAACTAGACGATAGGTCACCGGAGTTTTATGCGGCCGGCCGCGTGATCTATCAGCCGGACGGTGAGCCTTACATTTATGAGGGACCGCCACAGTTGGTCAATGAATGCCGCAGGCGAGGGACGACGCTGCTGGCGTTTGTATACCTCGACGGCGTGAGGGAATTGCAAAGCGCACACGCGTCGCACACGGAAGTGATTGGAGACAACGGAAGGGTGGCGCTGGTTGCGGTGCGGCCGCGATAAAGCAATTGATTTGCTATGACGCTCATGCTGAAAGGATGAACCCTTGCAGCCTCTCAGGTAAGGAAGGAGGGCATGCCCCCGCTCTTCGTTGGTAACCCGGGGCCCCGTTTAGAACGGGCACTCGTGCCCCGCTGGGCGGACACGTCCGCGCCTTGAATGGTCGAATCGGAGCCCAAAGCGCATCATCTCTTTAATGATTAAACTTTCGCGACGAAGAGCGGGGGCATGCCCTCCTTCCTCACCTGAGAGGGTACAACGGTACTTCTAAAGGTCTGGAGGAGCCTTAACCCAGAGTGCGGGAGTGGAAAAGCCATCACTGCAGGCTCTTCAAGAAGAATTCGATCACTGGCCGATCGTAGCGTTCGCCCTGTTCGCCGGTCGCGGAGGGCAGGGTGAATCCCGTCAAGGGCAGATCGGTTTTTGTTTCGAGATTAGCGGGATTTGTAAAACAGCTTTGCAGGGCCACCGTTGACTGACGAAGTTTTTCGGCCTCTCCACCGGCCAACAAGAGAACTCGTTGGTTTTTGAGACCTTGCGCCAGTTCACACGAAGGCGTGTTTTCAAAGACACCGAGAAAATAAATATGTGTTGCCATCCGAGACAGCTTCAGTAACACCGTGCTGTTGATGCCGACATCTTCACGCACCGCCGCATCCACCAGCTCATCTGCATCAGCCGGTACGGAATCAAGGACCAGGGCTTGGATTCTTGGATCTTTGTTAGCTGCGCGCATGGCAGCGTAAGAACCCAGCTCAACGCCATAAACCCCAAAACGATCACCCACCAACTGGCTCTGGGAGTCGCCCTTTACTGTGCGAAGAAACTCGAGTGCAGCCAGCAGGTCTTCGGACTCTCGACTTCCAAACGTGGTTGAGGAGGTGGGCGGATCCATGCCGTGCCCTCTTAAGTCGGGCCACAGGATCGTAAAGTTTGTAGCTTCGTTTAACTTGATACCAAGGTTAAATAGCCAGGATCGATCGGCGCAATACTTGTGGAGGAAAATGACAGCCGGCGCTCCTTCACCTCCCTTGAGCAGCCATCCGCGCGCACGCGTGCCGTCGCGGTTCTGCCACGTTTCGTCGGTTACCTTAAGCACGCGTCCGCTGATGCCTGTGAACGACTGCGGCGTGACGAGGTACGGACGCCGGCAAGGACGAGTGACTCCATGAACAATGAATCCCAGCGCAATAATCAGGGCAACTGCCACGACCAGGAGGATGGGCAGCAGTGACTTGAAGAGCTTCTTACCGAGTGGTCGCCGGGGTGCCATTACTGGAACGCAGATGAGCGATGGAGTATGACGGTGGCATGAACTCTGTCTGTCGTTCATGAGCTACCGCAAGTTCATCACTTCAGCTGTAACTAATTCCTTTCTCCGCTATGCGAGCATAATCTTCCGGGGAGTTGATATTGTCAAAGAAATCTCCGGCTCCTTGCAGATCGGAAATTTCTTCAAACGAGATCCAACGCGTTCTCACGGATTGTAGCAGAGCAATTGGTTTTCGCTCGCCGGATTTGATTAGCTGTTCAGCGTGCTTTAAACAGGGGGCAACTTTGTAGAGACTGCAAAGAGGCTGGGGAATGAGATCTCTTTGCACCGGGGCAACCGCTTCAAAATCCTCGCGCCGCTCGTCGAGGTGAGAAAAAAAATTGCGTGTCACAAAGGGAAAGTCGCAGGCCACCACCAGGGCCCATTCCGACGCACAGGCCGAGAGTGCGGCATGCACGCCACCTAAAGCTCCCCAATTCGGATAGACATCAGCCACCTGTGGGACAGGCATTTCATTCCGTTTCAGCTCTGAATTCGGCAGGTTTATTCCCGCAGGGACGCGACCAGAACCGACAACTGAGATCGAATTGACTACTCCTGACATCTCTTCGGCGATACGCTTTAAAAAGGTCTGACCGTTGATCGTCAAAAGCGCCTTGTCCGTCCCCATTCGTCGCGACTGCCCACCCGCGAGAATAAACCCTTCGATTGAACCCAAGGTGTCACCGCCATTACAGAACCGAGCGCGGTAGCGCCGGATCCGAGAATCAAGTTTGAAAAAAGTAGTTTACTCCCAAGTAAGTCGTTGCGCGCTCGGCGCGCTTGCTTACTACAGGTGTCTTCAGCATCCGGCGCTACCGCGCTCGGTTCGGTAATTGGCCGCAATACGAGATTCGGCGCAACTTAACACGCTAAAAACCCCGCGGGCAAGAGGAACGTTTTGCCTCTTTCGTGCGTCTAACACTTCGATTGTCGCGCGGCGTTCGTATGCGACGCTTCCTGCATCATAACCACCTTGACCCGTTCTGGGGCGACGGCTATAGTCCCACCTTAGGTGCGGCGGCCAGCTTGATAGGCGGTAATAAGAGGTAATCCTTCATGAAGTTATTAGTCAAAGTTCTTCACCTGGCGATAGCTGTCGCCGTGCTTAGTGGGCTTGCCATGGCGCAAAAGCCTTCGGTCCCCCAAAAGCAGGTAGTAGAACCTGCCCTAAAAGATTCACGCATGTTTCCGCTTGAGGACCTGCGCCCCGGCATGAAAGGTACTGCCCGAACAGTTTTTTCCGGAACTGAGCCGGAAGAGTTTGGAGTGGAGATTCTTGGTGTTATGCCTGGCTTTCCAGGGCCTCGCCAATCAGCAATCATTGCCCGGCTGAGCGGCGCCAACGTGCAAAAGACCGGTGTTTTCGGGGGCATGTCTGGTTCCCCCGTTTACATCGACGGTCGTCTGGTTGGCGCAATCGCTTTCAGCTTTCCGTTTTCGAAAGAGCCTATCGCCGGCATAACGCCGATCAAGCAGATGATCGACATTTTCGAGAACGGCGCCAATCAAACACAACGGCCGAAAGAACCGAGGGCCGTGTCGTTTGCACAGTTAGCCTCAACCGACTGGAAACCGCGACTGCCGACTCAGGCTATCAGTTCCACAACATTGATTGCGCCCGTATCTCAAGGATCGGCTCTATTGCCGCTAATCGGCCAACAGATGACTCCCATCGCGACTCCCGTCGTTTTCGGCGGAATCACCCAGGAATCGCTTGCGATGTTTGCACCACAACTCATCGCCAATGGGCTGTTGCCGGTTTCCGGCGCAGGCGGTGCTGCCGCGATCACGTCCATGGGTAAGGCCACGGAAAAGACATTGACGCCGGGCACGTCGGTTAGCGTTCAATTGGTTCGCGGCGACTATTCGATTGCGGCCTCCGGCACAGTTACTTTTCGCGATACCGATCAGATTTACGCGTTTGGTCATCCCTTTTTGAGTCTCGGCGCTTCGGATATGCCGATGAGCGAAGCTTCGGTGGTGACCGTGATTTCAAACGTAAACAATTCTTTCAAGCTTGCAACTCCTGGAACGATGATGGGCTCGATTTCGCAGGATCGCGCGGCGGGGATCTACGGGCAGCTGGGCCAGGCCCCGAAAATGATTCCGGTGAAGATCAACTTGCGTACTAGCCGCGATCGAAGTGAAACGTTTTCGTATGAAATCGCCAACGATTCATTCTTAACGCCTTTGCTACTCAATATGACCGTGTTCAATACGATTACTTCGAGTGAACGAGGGTTAGGCGAGTCGACGATCACCATCAAGGGCGCAATCAATGTTAAAGGTCAGGAGCCAATTGCACTCGATCGGCGCTTCTCAGCATTTAATTCGCCACTGATGGCGGCCGGTTCGGTCGCGGCCCCGCTTGGGTCGTTGATGGGTAGTGGCTTTGATGATGTGCAGATTGAGGGGATTACGCTCGACATTTCTTCAACCGAGACGAAATACGCTGGCACGCTCGAGCGGATTGCACTGAATAAGACGGAAGCAAGACGCGGAGAAACCATTGAGATTCAGGCGTACGTTAGAACTGAATCAGGGAAGCAATTCGTACAGCGCATCCCGGTACAGATTCCGGAAGACGCGACACCGGGGCAGCTGCTCGCTTTTGTTGGTGACGGCGGAGCGCTTCAAGAAGGTTCCGGCGCACGCTCGTTCGTACCTCAGGATCTGGGACAACTGGTGCGAGCCATCAACAAAGTGAAGAAGAGCGATCGACTTTACGTGAAGCTTTTCCGGATTACTCCCGGCGCAGTGATCGGCACCAGCGAGATGCCGAATTTACCGCCTTCAATGGTGGCGACGCTCAACAGCGATAGAAACTCTGGTGGCTATACCCCCACTGTGCTGTCGGCCGTTTATGAAATGGAATTACCGCCCGCGGAATTTGTAATCTCTGGGCAGCAGTTGATCGCGCTCGACATCGTTCCGTAAGTAGGACAGACATTCCTGTCTGTCGGAGTCTGGTCCGAACGCTGTTTGAGTTAACACAACCATCGTTGTATTCAATCTCAGGCAGGCAGGAACGCCTGTCCTACTGGAGACAAAAATGCCCCGCGAGTTGGCTTGGGGCAAAGCCAACCGCGGGGCTGTTTTGTAACGATATCCCTGTCGGATATCGTCGGCACCAAATTTTGTTGTCTTATTCTAGAAATAGCGAACGCTGCGGCGTTTCCAGGAAATCTGAAGTAGGACAGGCATTCCTGCCTGTCATAAGTGAGTAGACGAAAGTTCGGTAGCAGATCAACCCAGGTCAGAAAACATTGAAGTGCGACGAACTGTTAGTGAGAGTCCGACAGACAGGAATGTCTGTCCTACTTAGCTACATACAGAAATCGTTTTTGGGAATTGGGAATTAGCTGAGCTGTGAATTCCAAATTCTCGATTGATTCCTGCAATCCTTCGCCGCCGAAAAATAGAAACACCGCGTCATCCGGCGCCCACTTAACCAGCTGCGGCACCGTTTCTTCAAAGCGTTCCAACGCGCGACAGGTCACAAAGCCAACGTCGGGTGTAGCGACGTTCTCAAACCGCTCGGCGAGTACTGACACCCGGTCGGAAATTTTAATCTGAGTTATTGCTTCGCGGAGAAAGATCGCTTTCTTCTTCGACGATTCAATCAGCACGGCTTGGATATCCGGCCTGGCAATGAGACAAGGAATACTCGGCAGACCTGCACCCGAACCCACGTCCGCAATGCGCGCATTTCGTGGTAAATGGTTGAGTAAAAGTAACGATTCGAGAACATGACGAGTGGCAAACTCTGGTGGGGAAGTGGGCGCGACCAGATGAAGTCGGGGATTCCATTCGTTGAGTAGTTCGTAATAAGCAAGAAGTCGATCCAGCGTTTCTGACGACAGATCGACGCCGTAACTGCCGGCTTCGGTTTCAAGAGTCATTCGAAACTCTTCTGACTGGCCCAGGTTCATGTGGCTTAGTCTGATCGAAATCTCGGTTGAGCGCAAAAGACGTGGGGTTGCGAAGGACGTATTTGGGATGTTGACGTTTCGCGGTAATCGGACAAAAGCGGTCCACGAATCACACGAAAGCTCATGAAGAGATGTTCGTGTTGCTTAGTGTCTTTAGTGGATCGTTCTGTTTTTCGTCTTGGGTTCCAACCGGGAAGATCCGTTGCTTTTGCTCGTTTGCGGCGGGACGTGAGATTCTTTCATCGCTGAACGCTTCGGAAACCAACAAACACATGATTGACGATTTTGTAGAGCAGCACGAGCGGATGGGCAAGGCCGTTGCCCGCATCATCGCTGACTACGCAGCCACTCTCGATTCCAGGAAGGTTACCTCTGAAGCCACACCTTCCGTGCTCGAGAAACTCTTTGATGAGCCGCTGCCGGAAGTAGGAATGGCGGACGAAGAGATCTTCGAACGATACACCCTAGACGTTCTGGCGCATGCGATGCAGGTCCCCAGCCCACGTTATTTTGGACAGTTTAACCCAACGCCTCTGCCCATCGGGGTTTGGGCCGACCCGCTTTCTTCCTCGCTGAATCAAAACGCCGGCGCCTGGCGCAACGGCCCGACGTCCGCGATGATTGAGGCCCGCGTGCTGCGGTGGCTTTGCGAACTGGTTGGTTATGGCAGCAAGAGTTTTGGCGTACTTGCCAGTGGCGGCACCGAAGCCAACCTTATTGCATTGAAGTGTGCACGCGATCATGCGCACAAAGCTTCCGTCAGTGAGGGGTTGCGATCGGCGCCAGGCGATTTAGTACTCTACGCTTCCGAGCAAGTTCACTTTTCCGTCGAGCGCAGTGTCGACATCCTCGGTCTCGGTCGAAACAGCTTGCGTAAAATTGAAACCGACGAAACTTTTCACATTCGTCCCGATGCTCTCCGCAAGCAAATCGAGATTGACCGGACTGCGGGCCGAATACCTTTTTGCATCATTGGCATTGCCGGGACGACATCCACCGGCGTCATTGACCCGCTCGAAGAGTTACATCAAATAGCTCGCGAAAACGATTGCTGGTACCACGTTGATGCCGCGTATGGGGGAACTCTGGCGTTCTCCGAAAAATATCGCAGCAAGTTACGGGGGATTGAATTGGCGGATACTATTACTTTCGATCCGCATAAGTGGATGTTTGTACCGTTTGCGTGTGGCGCTGTACTCGTGCGCGATGGCGGGCGGGTATTGCGAGATGCGTTTGATATTACGCCGGAATACTTGAACGAAGATCGCGGCGGAACCGATGTTGAGTTTGACTTCTTCCGCTATGGGCAGATGGGCACGCGACGGTTTAACTCTCTGAAACTTTGGATGGCGCTAAAGTTTATGGGCCGTCAGGGTTACGCCGAAGTGATTGAGCATCAGATAGAGTTGACGAGGTATTTGGCGGATCGGATAGATAAATTGGCTGACTTTGTGAGGGTTTGCGAGGTGGAAACAGCCGTTGTCTGTTTCAAATTCATGCCGGCGGGAGCAACGAATACCGACGGTGCGGCGCAGGATCGTTTGCAGCAACAGCTCCAACAAAAGATCGAGCGAAGCGGTGAGGCGTGGATCACAACCACAGTTCTGAATGGTCGCCGCGCGCTGCGGGTCAACATCAATAGCTTCCTAACCCGCCGCCATCACATCGATGATTTGGTAAACTTGCTCGAGCGCATGAGCAAGTCGCTAGAGGATGTGTAAAGGAAGATCGCTGGCAGGATGGTGAAAAAACAGGAACGATCCACGAAATCACACGAAACGGCACGAAAAGAGTTGTCTGTTTCGTGTGGTTTCGTGTGTTTCGTGGATCGTGATTTTCGCCATCCCTTTCAACGACTGTTCCTATTGATCACTTTGGTCCTTGCGGGCGTTTACGCGTCGTCGCTTGCTCAAACTGAATCGCCGCGTTCACTCAGCGCCGTCCGCTCCCAGGCGCAGTTTGATTCCATAGCTTCGACACACGATCCCGATACGCCGTACGCACTTCCACATGTGCTCTACGTTATTGACCGCAAGAATGGAAACAGAATTTATTACGTCAACACGAAGCGTTACGCGTTTCATAAAGACTTCGTTAACGGAACCTATCTATCGCTCGAACGCGGTCAGGAGTTCTTCGAAAACAACTACCTGAATCCTAACCGCCGCTTCATTCTCGGTACCATTGCATATCAAACGCCCATCAAGCGTTGGACCTTTGAGTCGTGGGAAGGCGACCTCATCACATCAGACCAAATCAAAACGGCTTCGGATGTGATCAATGCTACTTTCTTTACGCCCGTCGCCTATAAGCCTAATTCAACGCGGCAGGAGCAGGAGTCTTTGAAAGTGGCCGGCCTTCAGCGCGTCTTGCAACGCGACATCGCGAAGGAGCAGGAATATCAGGCGCTGAACATGGCCCGTGGCATCGGCAGGATTCACGTCATTCGCAAACTTGACGAGCATGTTGAGATTGGGTTCAACGAGATTGTGGTACTTGATGAAGTGCCGATTACTTTGCCGCCTGTCGCCGGTGTGATCACCTCGAGACCTTCGACGCCGCTTTCGCACATCAACCTGCTGGCGAAAGGTTGGGGAGTACCCAATGCTTACATAAAAAACGCGCACGAGTTGTTGAAGCAGTATGACGGTTGGTGGGTAAGCTTCGAAACAAAGCGCGACGGTTACACCATCAAGCGCGCAGACGTTAACCAGCTGCGCGAGTATGAGCGACGACTCAAGCAACGTCTCGATGTGATGCGGCCGCGCTTCGATCTTTCGGAGACGCGCCTGCTGAGTCTGGCCCAACAGCGCGCCCCATCGTCAGTTGCCTTCGGCAGCAAGTCGGCCAACCTCGGCGAAGTGATGAACGCGCGTCTGCCCGGCATCGTTGTGCCGGGCGGCTTCACCGTTCCTTTTTATTACTACGATCAGTTTCTCAGAGCGAACAAGCTCGACGATGCCATTTACACGATGCTCAATGATCAGAAGTTTGTGCACGATCCGGCTTACCGCCGGGCGCAACTGACGAGAATGCGCGAACAGATTCAACAGGGCAGATTCGATGAGAAACTTCGGACAATGATTTTGGTAAGGACGAGGCGGAAGTATCCAGGTAAAGGACTGTTCGTGCGCAGTTCTTCCAACACCGAGGACTTACCTAAATTTAGCGGTGCAGGACTTTATACGACGGTGCCGAACGTTCGCGATGAGCGTCTATTGATAGAAGCAATCAAGACTGTTTGGGCCTCGCTATGGAACTTTGAGGCCTATGAAGCACGTGAGCGTGCCGTAATAGACCATTCCAAAGTCTTCATGGCGGTGCTGCTTCAGGAAGGTATCAATTCGGAAAGCTCGGGCGTAATGATTACGGCCGATCCGTTTGACCGTGAAAACACCGGCGCCGTTTATATCAGCGCCAAACGGGGTTTGGGGATCAAGGTTGTCGAAGGTAGAAGAGTTGCCGAGCAGATTATTTATCGCCGGCGGGCCAATGCGATTCAGGTGTTGACGCGGTCTGATGAAGATAGCTTGCTCACGTTTGATGCGAACGGCGGCGTGAAGGAAGTTGCTATAACCGGCGAACGATTGGTGCTGACGGACGACGTGATCAAAAGATTGGTGAATGCCGGCACCGCCATAAAACGCGTATTTGGCACTCGCGATCAGGACATTGAATGGGCCTACATGAACGGGCAGATTTATATCGTCCAGTCGCGGCCGTTCATTGCCGGCGGGTAACGCTTTGGAGTGCGGCGGCTCGACGCCGCTTTCCGCTTCGGTAGAGGTACCGAACGTAAAGCGGTGACCCGCTGCGGCACTCTTGCTAAAGAAAAAAGCGGCGTCAAGCCGCCGCACTCCAAATCAAAAAATATGCCAGACAAAATATTCGTCGATGGATTTCTGAGCGGCCATGTTGCCTTCGTTACAGGAGGTGGCACTGGAATTACGGGTGGAGTGGCGCGGGCCCTGGCTGAAGCCGGGGCGAACGTGGCGCTGGTCAGCCGCAAACTCGAACACTTGGAGCCCGCCGCGCAAGCAATCAACGACGCGCGCGCTGCAAATCCAAACATAGGCGAGGCGTTGGCAGTTCAGGCAGATGTTCGTAACTACGAGCAGATTGAAGAGGCGCTGCTGGCAGTCAATGGACGGTTTGGCAAAACCGACATTGTTGTAAACGGCGCGGCCGGAAATTTTCTTTGCAAGGCCGAGGAGCTATCGCCTAACGGTTTTGGAACCGTCGTGGACATCGATCTCAAAGGCACGTTCAACGTTTGCCGGGCCGCGTTTGCACAACTGAAAGAGCACCGGGGCCAGATTCTCAACATCAGCGCCACGCTTCATTACCTGGGCACGCCCATGCAGCTTCACGTTTCCGCTGCCAAGGCAGGAGTTGATGCGTTGACGCGAAACCTGGCGGTCGAGTGGGGACGTTATGGCATTCGCGTAAACGGCATCGCGCCGGGTCCAATTGAAGATACTGAGGGGATGAAGAGACTTTTGCCGGAACTTTTGAAGGACAAGTTACGCAAGAATATTCCGCTCGGCCGGTTTGGCAGAATTAACGATATCGAGAAAGCCGCGCTGTTTCTTTGTTCAGACGCGGCCAGCTTTATTAACGGCGAAGTGCTGGTCGTGGACGGCGGACAATGGCTGGCAGCGAATAAGATGCTGTGACGACG
>JBGTCM010000095.1:0-2350 GCA_041748795.1 Pyrinomonadaceae bacterium | reverse complement strand
CAGCAGGAGTTTGTGGGAAACGACTTCAGCGTCTGCGGGATCTTCACGAAGGGTGGGAAGGAAATATTGTGACCAGCGCATTAGGTTCTCGGTAACTTTCGTGGAATGTATTACGGATCGACATTCTCGCTTAGCAAAAAGGTTAACGCAAACCTAAGGCAATGAACCCGATCCCGTTTAGAACGCGGACTTGTCCGCTCCGGGTAGCGTCATGCAACGTCGGGGCGCACAAGTGCGCCATCTAAACGAGCCGACACGAGGCAATGCCCGGCTACTCCAGGCCCGGCGCTATTCCAACCCGTGCTCGGTTCTGTAAGTAAACCTCCGGTTCGTTCAGCATCTCTTCCATCCTGCTCAGGTAGCGCCCGACGTGGAGACCGTCCATCAAGGCGTGATGCACTTCCACGGAAAACGGCAAGAAGGTTCTACCGTTCTCAGTTGTAAACTTTCCAAAAGCAACTTTCGGAACTGAGTCCTCACGGCCCCAGTTGCGCGCATGAGCAAAGCTCGTGAACGTCACCCAGGGCAATACTGTGAAGTGAATACGATCGTCGCTCGGGTCCGGGTTGAACGGCTTGTCCCCCTTTTGCACATCCGCTATCGATTGCTGGCCCTCGGCGATGAATCTGACAAAGTCGTCGTAATAGTTGAAATACGCAAAACTGAAACTCTCGTTTGGCAGGAGCACGATCGTTCCACCGTGAATAGCGTCGTGAACCAGCACCTTGCCGCCTCTTATGCGGTAGCGGAAGGGTTCAATCTCATTCGCGGCGCGTAATGCGAAGTAATGGAACGCGAGCGACACGCTCGTCTCGGGTTGACGTCGCAGCGATTCGAGAAGTTTTGTGATGTCGAGCCGGGTGCAAATATTGAAATACGGATTGTCGAAATTAACGAAGAAGTTAAACAAATCGCGACGGGCCCAGGTTGCTACGTCAAGGTACGTTGGCATGGCCGGATTGTACCACCTTGGAGTGCGCCGCCTTGTCGGCGCTTTGGCCCGTGGCGGCTTGACGCCACGCTCGTCGCAGTTGCTACCGAAGTTGAAAGAAGCCTCCGGCGCAGCGGCGCAATCGGCCAGAGCGCCGACAACCGGGGGCCCCAGCGCGGCCGCCGCCGGGGTGGCGTGGCGGCGCATTCCAAAGACCGCGGTGGATGCAAGCGGCCACGTCCTCGCGAGGTCCGCAAACTAACAGTTTGCGTTACGCAGTTATCAAAGCATCGCGTTTGCGAGCACTCATATCGTGATGTACCATCGACTGCTGCTCTTCAACTGAATTTCTCGGGGATCTGTTTCATGAAAATCGCGATTGCCAGCGACCATGCGGGCTTTGCCGAAAAGGAAAAGCTGAAGCCACTGCTGCGTGACATGGGACTGGAGTTTGAGGACCTGGGAACGGTCTCGGAAGACTCCGTCGACTATCCTGATTATGCGCGAAAGGTCGCCGAAGAGGTTGCCGGTGGTCGCGTCGATCAGGGCCTACTGGTGTGCGGTTCGGGCACGGGTATGGCCATCACAGCCAACAAGGTACCCGGAGTGCGCGCGGCCGTCGCGTGGTCGGAGGAGACAGCGCGACTGGCCAGGCAACACAACGATGCAAACGTCCTGGCCATCGGAGCACGCACCACCCCACAAGATCAGATCCCCGGTATTGTGCGCGCTTGGTTCAATTCGGACTTCGAAGGCGGACGCCACGCTGAGCGGGTGGCGAAGATAGAAGGTGGCGAAAGGTCCCAGGAGGCAGGAGGCAGGCGGCAGGAGGCAGGAGGCAGAACGGGGCAGTAGCCCGACCGTCAGGGAGGGCGTTGCGCGTTACGAGAAGAGCACAATCGTTGAGAGTACAAAGTTCAAAGCACCAAGTTCAAAGTACAAAGCTCCAGGAACAAAGTTCAAAGGACCCCGATTCATGGATGAACTACGAAACGCACCACTCGCCGAAGTCGATCCCATAATTTCTGAAGCTATCGACAACGAAGTCGCGCGTCAGGCTGATGGGCTTGAGCTAATTGCCAGCGAAAACTTCGTTAGCGAAGCCGTGCTCGAAGCGGCCGGCTCAGTGTTTACAAACAAGTACGCGGAAGGTTATCCGACCAGGCGTTACTACGGCGGCTGCGAGTGGACCGACGTTGTCGAACAAACGGCCATCGATCGCGCCAAACAAATCTTTGGCGCCGATCACGCTAATGTTCAACCGCACAGCGGCGCCCAGGCAAACATGGCCGTCTACCTCGCGGCGATTCAATATGGCGATCAGATCCTGGGGATGAATCTTTCTCATGGCGGGCATCTCACGCACGGACATCCAATGAACTTCTCCGGCATGAGTTATAAGGTCGCTGATTACGGCGT
>JBGTCM010000094.1:0-8354 GCA_041748795.1 Pyrinomonadaceae bacterium | reverse complement strand
GTAATCATCTCTATCAGCGGCGCGTCGTCGTCTATCGAGATCCGGATTTCAAGTACGTAGCAAGGAATTAATATATCGAGTGTGCCGAGTTTAGTGGCATCTTTGGCCGTGGTAATTAGGGCTCTTGCTCCACTCGCTTTTGCCTGATCGACCAGTGTATCGATGTCTGCTTGTGAGTATCTGTAGTGGTCAGGAAAGGCGCGCGACAAAGACACTTCCAATCCAGCATTCCGCACCTGTGTAAAAAACGAATCAGGGTTTCCTACCCCGCAAAATGCTGCCACCGGCTGATAAGCGATTTCTCCGCTATCGACATGTTCGCCTCCCAGTCGCCGCAATCCGTTAGTAACCATGCGGGAGGTGAAAACGGGCCGGTCTCGGGTAAATTCCAGTACGGCGGCCTTGACGGAATCCACGTCATCGACCTGATCTGTTCGGGTAATCACTACACAATCCGCGCGCGCTAAACCAGCTAACGGTTCCCTTAGGCGCCCATTCGGAAGAAGTTCACCACCGCCAAAAGGATTTGTCGCGTCGACTGTCACGATGTCAAGATCGCGCGCAATCCGTAGGTGTTGAAAGGCGTCATCAAGTACGAAGACGCCGGTTCCCAGATTCGGAATCGCCCATTCTCCCGCAGCTACGCGGTCCGGGTTGGAAATGACGGCCGCAATTCCTAATAGGTTGTGGGCTAACAGCTGTGCTTCATCGCCGGCGTTGCGCTCCTCGGCCATTAACCTCGTTCCATCGGAGACCAGAACTTGTTCCGCTGGATTCAGCTTCCCGTAGCCGCGCGTTAGCACACAGATTCTTTTCTTCGCTTGCAGATCTGCTGGAGCATTTCCCTGGGCATGAAATCCGTCGATTGTTCGACAGACCCACTCCACCAAAGGAGTCTTACCTGTTCCTCCGGTAGTTATGTTCCCCACGCTGATGACGGGCACTGGAAGCTTCGACGTTCGGAATAGTCCACTTCGATAGGCGGCGAGGCGCGCCTGAGTGACCGCACGGTAAAGTGTACTTAGGGGCATCATTAATACGGCGGGGGGCGAGTTCATTTACAAAAGTCCAATGTCCAAAGTCCAAAGTCGCAAATTTCTGATGCGTTGTTTATCAAGATGCGTTTGATGCGAGAAGTATTTACTCCTATCCAGAGGCCGGACTTTGGACGTTGGACATTGGACTTTGGACGGCGGTCAGCATCGGCTCGAGGAGTTCCAGCGTACGCTCAGTGGCTCCGCGATTTCGGTTAACCAGATCCTGAGCTCGTTTGCCGAGCTCCTGCCGGCGCGACGCGTCGTTTCCCAGCTCTGAAAAGACTTGCGCCAGTTGATCGATGCTTTCCGGTTCGGTAACCCGCGTGAGTTGCACTACAGCCTTAGCCTCAACAAAGGTCTCCACTATCAAACGAAAATTGAAAGTATGTGGTCCAGTAACGATACAAGCCCCGACTGCGGCCGGCTCAAGTATGTTATGGCCTCCTGTCTTGGCAATGCTTCCTCCGACAAACACGGTGGTTGCGAGCGGATAAAAAGCATGAAGCTCGCCGATGCTGTCCAGAAGGATCACGTCGGATTGGCGATCGACACCATCCACCGCAGAGGTCCGGCGCGTCCAGCGAAATCCAGCTGTCTTGATTAATCCGGCAACTTCCGTGAAGCGTTCAGGGTGACGCGGCGCGATTATTAGTCGGGCTCTCGGTCCGTTTAAAGCCGTCATTCGCTTTAACGCCTCGAGGATTAATCGCTCTTCAGGTGCATGCGTGCTGGCAGCGAGAATTACCGGGGCGTCTTTTATCAGCCCGAACCTTTCTCTGAATTCTGTTGTTGCCGCGCCGGTTGTTGGCCAAGCGCCGGCGTCGAACTTTAGATTGCCGGCCACGGATATTTTGTTCTCGTTCATTCCCAACGCGCTGAGGCGCACAGCGTCCGCCTCAGTTTGCATGATAGCCACATTCAATGAACTGAGGATGCGCTTCATGAATCCTTTGATCAAGCGGTAGCGCCGGAATGATTGATCGGAGAGCCGGCCATTTACGATCGCTACAGGAATCCTTCGGTGTTCGCACTCCCGGAGAAACCCCGGCCAAAGTTCTGTTTCCATCAACAAAACGGCTTCGGGCCTGATGGCGTTTAGTGTCCTGCGAACGGCCCAACGCCAATCGAATGGGAAATAAAAGACCCTTTCAACTTCCTCTTTGAAAATCTCGCGAGCCAGACGTTGGCCGGTGGCAGTGGTTGTGGAGATAACGACGGAATGATCAGGGAAGCGGGCTTTGATTCCTTTCACCAGCGGTCGCGCCGCCTGCGTTTCGCCGACTGAAACGCTATGAAGCCAAATTACCGGTCGGCCTTCGCTCTGGATCGGTGAGACCGAACCCAATCGCTCGCGGAATCCGGCCACGTACTTTCCATGTCGAAAGGCATCGATTACAAAGCGTGGAAGTAGGATCAGGAAACCGAGGCCAAGTAGAAGACTGTAGAGGAAGTACATGATGGTAGGACAGACATTCCTGTCTGTCTCTGGCGGTCGTACGACGTAAAGCAAACTGTTAGTTTGCGGTGCGTACGGCACGGGCGCCGTTAATTGTCATACGAACTTCACTCGGTCGGCCCGCAAACTAACAGTTTGCGTTACGTTAAAACAGACAGGAAGATCGGTCCTACTTGGCTCGTTCGATATAGCGGCCTTCAGTGGGATCCACGCGGATGCGATCGCCTTCGTTGACGAAGGGTGGAACTGTCACCGTAACTCCATTCTCGAGCGTTGCCGGCTTGTTTACGTTCGACACCGTCGCACCCTTCATCGTGGGCTCGGTGCGCGTAACGGTCAATTCCATGGAAGGCGGCAGATCAATGCCGATTGGCGCGCCATCGAAAAACTCCGCCTGAAGCCTCAGTCCGGGAGTTAACCATTGGGCTGCGTCGCCCAGCTCTTCTTCACTCAAAGCGATCTGCTCGTAGTTTTCGGTGTTCATGAAATGATGATGTGAGCCGTCCGAATACATGTACTCCATCTCATGCTGTTCCATTGTTGCGCGCTCGATGGTATCAGCCGAGCGGAATCGATGTTCAAAAGAAGAACCGGTCTTGATGTTCCTTAATTTGGCCTGAACCATGGCGCGCAGGTTGCCGGGCGTATGGTGCCGGAATTCCATCACCTTGCAGGGCTCACCCTCGAAAAGGATCACCATTCCGCGTCGAATTTGAGTTGCAGAGATTGCCATAGAGTTTTAAGTCTCCGAATGAAAGTAGCTTTGTTATACGGGCAGCTACAGATGAGCGTATGGGCCTATTTGCGAATCGCGTAGTCTAGCGAGAGGCCGGGGACATTGTCCAGCGCGGCTGAAATGTAGGGGAAGCTGTCAGTACGACCTGCGTTAGCGGGTGGGTAAGCGGCCAGATCGCCCACCCGCTGACGCAGGTGGTACTGACAAGCCAAAACCGCAGCCTAAAGGCTGAACTCTGAACTTCCGGCTCTGCCTACAGTCCAAACACAAAAAGGCGGCTTCACCGAATTTGATTCCGGATTCGCCGCCTTTTTTTGAGGAGCCCACCTACCTCGTTTTAGTAAACGCCCTACTAACCGAAAGGTTCCAAATTGAAACTAAGCTGCGCGCGCACGTGGAACACGGCGACGGCGAGCGATTTGTTCCAGCCACTTCTGCGCTTCTTCATATTTGGCAAAGCGTCTTTCGTCGAGTCGAAACGCAGCCGTGTGGTAATAGCGACGGCCGTTTATCATCCGAGCCGCATGCGTTATGTGCAGCATTTCGTGATAGAGAATGTATTCCACGAACCACTCAGGCACCTGGGGCGAGTCGAGCGACTTGCTGATGGTAATTGTCTCGTACACGCGATCGTGATGGCCAAGAATGCTGCGCGTCTTTCGTTGTGACCAGGTCAGAGTAGGTTTCTCAAGAGTTGAATCGAAGTATTTTCGATTTAGTTTGGAGAACATCTTGTCCAGGTCGTAGGTGGTGCCGCGCGAGGTGGAGATCATTTTTCGGCCACGATGCCGGCGCGCGATATCAGACGACCGCATAACTTCGGGTTTCAAGGAGTAGTCGCGATAGGTCAACTCGTGGTTCTCGGGGACCTTCTTACCCAGCAATCTGGCCACCAGCACGAAAGCTAAAGCGCGCATTACATCTGGTGGACACTCTTTACAGAGGTCCGACAGACGCACATAAACCTGGCCGGAACGCATACGAATTGTGTGACGCAGCCCCGCGTATGGATAAAAACGTACGTCGACTGCGGGCACGCCTCTATTACTGCCCAATTGGCGAAAGGCCTCGATGAAGAACTTCGTCACTTCGTTCACTGCGGACAGCTCCAGACAATTCGGGTTCGATCTATTGCTTCGTATTTTGCTGCGATGAAGAAAGCGCCGCCAGTATTTGGCTTGCTCCGGCTCTTGAACCGCGGGGCAATTGGGGAATAGGTGGCGCCGGAGACTGCGCACATCTTACGGAGAACTTTGCCCGAGCGTCAAACGATCCGGGGAGGGTCCGAAAAAAGCTAAGAAAGGCCTTAAAAATAGACCATTTCCGAGGCTCTGAGTGACAAATCCGCGCCCTATTGAGGTCGCGCGAAATCGCTTGAGGGGAGAAAGAAAGGACTCATGTGACTGGTTTAACGTCTGTTCACCTGGCAGGTGAGGAGGGCTTGCCCCGCTCCAGGTTGGGACCCGTTGAATCCGCTCGTACGTTTCATCCGTTTGGAGTGCGGACTTGTCCGCAGCCCGGGTGCACAAGTGCACCTTCTAAACGGAACCTCCGTGGGCAGGGAAGCTGCATTAGCGGCGCACAAGGGCGAGCGATCACGCGCGCGACGGTCGAGCTACTGCCGCGTACGGCTCGCTTAAATCTTTGATGGAGCGAGGATTAACTAGTCTGCTGAAGGCGCTGGTGTGGTCCGTAAACTGTTTGCAGGTCGACAAACGATTCCTCTATACTGCGGGCAGTGAAAGCGGCGTGCCTGAGTTTTAGATTTAGCGGAAGTAGATTGGCGCCACAGAATTCAATTGGTTTTACCGAAACTTGATGCCACGTCGCAATTCTAACCTCCAAAACACTGAAAACAACGTTCTCGATGCCCGTGCGCAAGCCGTACTCGCTTCCCTGATCAAGGAACATCTGGTGACGGGGGAAGCGGTTGGTTCGCTGGTGCTGGCTGATCGGTTTTCGAATAGTCCCGGTTGGAGCTCGGCGACGATCAGAAATGTAATGGGCGAGCTGGAAGAAGCTGGGCTCGTGGAGCAACCGCACACGTCTGCCGGGCGAGTGCCCACGGATCAGGGCTACCGCTACTACGTGGACAATATTCTGGAAGAGGCCCGCCTCTCCAAAGCCGATTTGCGAGCAATTGACAAGGTTTTTACCTCCAGCGGCCTCGACTCAGCTACTTCATCCGACCGCATCATGGAGAGCATGTCCCATGTGCTGTCAGAGCTTTCTGAAAACGTTGGGATAGTGGTTTCGCCTTCGCTGGCAGAACATCGCTTGAGTCACATCGAGTTTGTTCAGCTTTCTGATAAGCGCATTCTGGTTGTGCTGGTAACAACGTCAAACATCATTCACAACAAGATTATCCGTCTGGAAGACAACATCGCGCAGGAAGAGCTTGAGCAAACCGCTCGTTACCTGAATACCGAATATGGCGGCAAGAGTCTGGTAGCTATCCGCGCGGAAATCCTCGAGTTAATGAGGGAGGAGAAGGCGCTCTACGACCGTCTGCTGCGCAATGCGATCCTCCTTTGTGACATGAGTCTTGAAGGTGAGGAATCGACCGGTGGCGTCTATGTCGACGGAGCTTCAAATATTCTGAGCAAGCCTGATTTTGTTGATGTCGATCGAATGCGAGAGCTTTTCCGCACCTTTGAAGAGAAGTCCAGGTTAATAAAGATTCTCAATGAGTGTGTGGCTCGGGACCAATCCGCCGATGTTCACGTGCTCATCGGCCGTGAACATCCGATATCCTCGATGAGCCACTGTGCGCTGATCACAGCACCCTACCGAATCGGAACTAACGAGCGCCCGGGTACCCTCGGCGTCGTCGGCCCAATGAGGATTGAGTATTCCCGCATCATGGCTATGGTAAACTACATGGCGCGACTGATTGAACGCAGACTCGACGAAGAAGCGCGAGTTTGAACCGTCCACCCCCAAACCTGGAAGAACCTACAACTGATGGCGCCCAACGAAAAGGGAAATACCTTTAACCGCATCCCGATCAATTTCCAGGACCCGGAATTGGAAAGTGATTCAGACGATCTGTCGGAAGACGGCTCAGATGCCACCGAACTCGACTCTGTGGAACTCATGACTGATACGGGACCGGAACCCTTCGATCCGGGTGATCCTCCTGTCACTCCTTTACCTCAAGCTGACGGAAGTGCGGGTGAGACCGTTAAAGGCGGAGGACCCGAGGTTGCGGAATTGGTGGCGACCAGGGCCGAACTGAAACGCCTGGAAGCGGAGGTTAAGGAATTGAAGGACGCGCTGGCGCGCCGGCAGGCGGACTTCGAGAACTACCGGAAGCGCATGGAGCGCGAGCGTAATGAGACCTACAATCGCGTAGTCGCCGATATTGCTGGAAAGCTACTGCCGGTGTTGGACAATTTGAAGAGGGCTTTGGAGACGGAAGCTTCGGTCGAGGCAGCTGAGTCAGATGAGTTCCGCCATTTCCTTAGTGGCGTGGATCTAATTTATAAGCAACTAAACGGTGTCCTCGACGCCCTTGGGGTTAAGCCGGTTTTGTCAGAAGGTGAGCACTTCAATCCGCACGTGCATGAAGCAGTGGTTACCGAACCGACGGACGAGTTTGAGCCCGACACAGTGATGCAGGAAATCGTTCGCGGATTCAGGATCGGCGACAAACTGATTCGTCCCGCACTGGTAAAGGTTGCGGTTAAGAAGTAACCCCGAATACTGGCCATTAGCAAATATTAAGATGGGAAAAGCGATCGGAATAGATTTAGGAACGACGAACTGCTGCGTCTCTGTGCTTGAGGGTGGCGCTGTTCAGATCGTTCCCAATAAAGAAGGCGGACGGACGACTCCAAGCGTGATCGGTTTCACGGACAAAGGTGAGCGTCTGGTCGGACAGATTGCTAAACGGCAGGCCGTCACTAATGCGGCAAATACCGTTTACGCAGTCAAGCGACTAATCGGCCGCAAGTACAACTCCGCGGAAGTTCAACGAATGCGCGAGACTTGCGCGTTTGAGATTGTCGACTCCCCGAATGGTGATGCTCGCGTGCGTGTGCAAGGCCGCAGCTACAGTCCACCAGAATTGTCCGGGATAGTTTTGCAACGACTGAAAGCAGCCGCCGAAGATTTCCTGGGTGAACCGGTGACCGATGCGATCATCACGGTGCCCGCCTACTTTGACGATACCCAGCGTCAGGCTACTAAGGACGCCGGAAAAATTGCGGGTCTGACAATCGAAAGAATTATCAACGAACCGACGGCCGCCGCGCTGGCCTACGGTTTTGGCAAGTCACAAGTTGAGCGGATCGCCGTTTACGATCTGGGTGGCGGCACTTTTGATATCTCCATCCTGGAGATGAGCAACGGCGTATTCGAGGTGCTTTCTACGTCCGGCAACACATTCCTCGGCGGCGAAGACATTGACGAGCGAATTATGAATTGGATGGCCGATCAGTTCCTAAGCGATACGGGAATTGATCTGCGTAAGGATCGGCTGGCGCTACAGCGGTTGAAGGAAGTAGCGGAACGAGCCAAGTGTGAACTTTCCTCAGCCACGGAAACCAACATAAATCTTCCATTCATCGCCGCGGACGCCACCGGGCCGAAGCACTTTAACAAGGTGATGACGCGGGACGAGTTTGAGAATCTGGTCACGGATCTGATCGATCAAACCGTCGAACCCTGCCAACGAGCGCTTGATGACGCCAAGCTGCAGCCGAGAAACATTGATAAGGTAATCCTGGTGGGCGGACAAACGCGTTCGCCGATTGTTGAGCGGACGGTCGAGAGAATCTTTGGTAAGAAGGCCTCGGCGGAGATAAACCCTGACGAAGTTGTGGCTATGGGAGCAGCGATTCAGGGCGGAGTGTTGACGGGCGAAGTAAAAGATATCGTGCTGCTCGACGTTTTACCGTTGAGTCTTGGCCTCGAAACCCGCGGAGGGCTGTTTACTAAAATTATCGACCGCAATTCAACGATTCCGCTGCGGAATAGCCTGACTTTCACCACCGTAGTCGACAATCAGACCTCTGTGGAGATTCACATTTTGCAGGGTGAGCGTGAAGTGGCCCAGGGGAATCGGTCGCTGGGAAAATTTGAGCTGGTCGGGATACCGCCAAACCCGCGAGGCATTCCGCAG
>JBGTCM010000093.1:0-2230 GCA_041748795.1 Pyrinomonadaceae bacterium | reverse complement strand
CATCAGCGATAGAAACCCCAGGATTAGAAAACTGCGACGCATCCACGTCTGTCCGAGTTCTTTCACACTCGTGCCTTGATACTTGATGCCGAGTGCCAGCCCGCGGAAAACGTCATCCAGTTTGCGCGACACTTCCGGCTTCCCTGCTCCCCAACCTGCTGAAGCAACGAGGGGCTGAAATTCCCGTCCCATTTCCATTTCCACGGGATAGAGCATCATGGCAAGTTTACTTCTACCCTGATCCTTCTGGGTGACCGACTCCTCCAGTATGCCTGGAAAGAACGTTCCTTTCAGGTAATGAGGATCGAACGTGGCTCCGCCAAATACCACCCTGTCTTTTGAGAGTTGGGGAAGGACGAACAAGGCAGTAGTTACGTAAGCCTCGCCATCGCGCCGTTTTGTCATACCACTGTAGAAATTCATCGGGCGGGTTTTCTTGTGCATGTTCTGAACCAGCGACTTACCTTCCATGCCAAACCAGCCACGGTATGATTCGACCATTTTCTCGTGTTCTTTGAGGACATCTTTGTCATGCATCTGCTTAGGTTGGGACTCGAATAGGAAGGTTTTTTCGTCGAATAGGAACACGTGGGAAAGCCACGGACTCTCTTCCAGTATGAGACTAAGCTGCTTTTCCTTCTCCTCAGGTTCCTTGTCCGGAGATGGGAACTGATTCCTGACCTCTTCGGTCAGCGCGATGGCCTTCTTGTTCATTTTCTTTTCGGTGATTCCCAGCATGTCCATAAACTCGCGATGGAAGGCTGCCTCGAGCGTCTTGTCGCGCTCGAACGCGCGTAGTTGGCTGAAGTTGAGGTATATGAGCGCGGCCGCGGGCAGGACAACTGCGAGACCGAGCGTCAACATCAGCCGGAACCGGTTGAAGCCTCCAAGAAAAACGCTTCTCTTTAATTTCATATTTGACGACCTCTAAAGGAACTGCGATATGCGAGACGTAGCATACGCTTGACGGCGTTAAGGCGTGTTAAGAGCAAGTTAAAATATGTCAAGAATTGTGAAGTTATCAAATGACTATCCACAGATTCCGCAGATATATCAAACACGGCCACAGATGAGGCATCTCCCTCACTATTTTTAGCGGGATAAACTGTGAAGTTGTGCTGGAGTTGGACGGCGTTACGGCCGAATCTGTTAATCTGAGTAATCTGTGGATAGTATTTCTCCTAACAAGATTCATCGATACCCTTGCCCAGCATGCGGGGCCGACCTCCTCTACGCGCCCAAGGATGGTTGCCTGTCTTGCCCCTATTGCGGGTACAACGAAGCAATCCCCGCGAGCGCGGTGCAGGTTGAGGAGCGCTCATTCGAAAAGTATCTGCACATCCGGCCGGAGCAGTTAGAACAGTTAGCGGCGAACGCGCTCGAAGTGCGCTGCCAGAGTTGTGGGGCGACCGTTACGTTTACGCCACCTGAAGTTGCGCGGCAATGCGACTTTTGCGGGGTGCAGATTGTGGCCCAGGCAAAATCTGCTGATCCCATTCTGGCCCCTGAAGCTATTCTTCCTTTTCGTTACACCCAATCACAGGCCAACGACGGCTTGCGTAAGTGGCTTGGGTCGAGGTGGTTTGCGCCGAATGCGTTGAAGAACTTTGCCAGACCTGATGCCATACATGGCGTGTATCTTCCGTTCTGGACCTACGATACGAACACCACAAGTTATTACACTGGCGAACGCGGCGAGCATTACTACGTCACGGAAACCTATCACGAGACCGACGCGCAAGGCAGAAGCGTCCAACGTAGCCGCCAGGTGCGTCATACTCGGTGGCACGCCGCCTCCGGTACTGTTGCGCGCTGGTTTGATGACGTGCTCGTCGCGGCCACAGTGTCATTGCCGCAGAATCGCCTGGAAGCTTTGGAGCCGTGGGACCTTGCCGAACTGCAGCCTTACGATCCGGCGTTTCTTTCAGGCTTCAAGGCCCAACGATATCAAGTAGAGCTCGGCCAGGGTTTCGAACGCGTCAAGCAGGTGGCAGCGGGTGTAATCGAAGGCGACGTTCGCGCGAGTATAGGCGGTGACGAACAGAGAATTCACAACGTCGCAACCCATTATTCCGGTATTACTTTTAAGCATCTATTGCTTCCGGTTTACTCTGGGGCGTATCGCTTCAATCAGAAAATTTACCAGATTGTCGTTAACGGGCGGACGGGCGAGATACAGGGCGATCGTCCTTACAGCGTCTGGAAGATCGCACTCTTGGTAACGGCAATG
>JBGTCM010000092.1:0-2631 GCA_041748795.1 Pyrinomonadaceae bacterium | reverse complement strand
CACCCAACACCCTTCACCCAACACACTGCTTCACACACCAATCTCGGCCCAGATGGGCCAATGATCCGATACATTCAACGGGCGCGCCACTCCCCATCTCTTGATTTCCAGATCGCGATGGAAGATCCAATCAGCATGCAGTCGTAATCCCGCGCCGCGCCAGGTCGCGGTCCCCGAGGGGATTGGCGTCGCGTAGCCGCGTGATTCGAGAAAAGTTCTCGTTTCCACAACCTTGTTTCCAAACAACGTATTGAAGTCTCCGAGAATCAATTTTGGGCCACTGAAGTTGCCGGCCTCGGCAACTAAAACTTCGAGTTGTTCGAGTTGCCCCCCCACAGCGGCGTGCGGATCCACGTGGGCGTTGATAATTCGTATTTGGGTTGCACCGACTGATACAGTCGCAGCAATCGCCAGCCTCGGCCGCCACGCACATTCATGCCATGGCAGGTCGATGCGTTTCACATCTTCGAACTGCAAACGGCCCAACAAAGCGACGCCGGTGTCGCCGGCATCATACAGATCGATCGGTTCTTCGAAATCCAGCCACCACTGCCTGTCCTTTGGCTTTACGCCGCGCGGAATGCCGGCAGGCGCGTGTGCCCAGCCCATTCCCAATTCTTCCGCCAGTTCGCGGGCCACGTGGTGTTTGCCGGCGCGCTGCGTGCCCTTGTCAGCCTCCTGCAAAGCAATTACATGCGGCGCTGGGAGCAGCTTGTTATCGGAGAAAGTGCGGGCGGCGGTTTTGATATGAGCGGCAACGAGGTCACCTCGGCGGCCTGGCCGCGAGAGTCCGGCTTTGCGCAGTAGACCGCCTGAGATCAGATACTGACCAACGGCGTAACGAATGTTGTATGATGCGACGACGATACTTGGTCCATCAGTTCCCATCTGGCCAGTGCTGATGTCGCCAAACTCGATCTTTTCGCCTTCGGTAAGTGGGGGAATCGCAGTCGTCATCTCCCACTATCTTTACGCGAAACGAAGGGATATTTCAAAACCAATTCATGATTCGCACTGTTATCGCAGTTGTAGACGACATGTTTTTTGTTTCGAAGATTCGCGCCACCGGCAAAGCGCTCGGAATGATCGTGAAGTTTCCCCGTACGCTCGACGCCTTCTGGGACACCGTCAATGATGAGACGCCAAACTTAATACTGGTTGATCTTCATAACTCGAAAGTAGACGCAATCGCGCTGGCAAACGAATTGAAGGCAAACGAAACATTGGGCCCTGTTCCATTACTTGGGTTCTTTTCGCATGTGCAGGCGGATTTGCAGCGGCGAGCGGCAGAGGCAGGCTACGATGAGGTTTTGCCTCGTTCGCTATTTGCTCGAGACCTGGCACACATTCTGGCGGGTCAAACCAAGGGTCAAAAGGCAACTGGAGAAGTTTTGGAGTAGTTTCGGAAGGTCAATGTCTTGCCTTCAGCCCGCTGGCGCGGGCGTCAGCGTAAAGCCTGGGGTGGAGCGAAGCGCAACCCCAGGTAAAAGGGGTCTTAGATCTTCTCAGCCCGCAAAGCGGCCGACAGACTTCATGACTTCACATCTGTCGCCCACTTCGCGGGCTGTTTAATTTTTTATTATCGCTTTCCTGGGGTTGCGCTTCGCTTCACCCCAGGCTTTACGCTGCCACCCGCTTCGCGGGTTAGATTCAAGAACCTCGACTCTCGCCTACAGTACAGCGGCCGGGGCGATTACTTCATGTATGGCCCGCACCTCATTCACCAACTCATCAAACTGTTCGAGCGTTAAGGCCTGCGCACCATCAGACAATGCCTGGTCCGGCTGATCGTGGACCTCGACAATCAAGCCATCTGCACCAACTGCAACGCCGGCACGTGCAAGCGGCGTGACCATGAAGTTCTTCCCCGTACCGTGTGAAGGATCGACAATCACCGGCAGATGCGAAATTCGACGAACGGCGGGTATCGCAGCCAGGTCTAAAGTGTTGCGTGTATGCTGCGAGAAGGTGCGTATGCCGCGTTCACAGAGGACCACTTGGTAGTTTCCTTCCGCCATGATGTATTCAGCGGCGAGTAACCATTCGTCCAATGTTGCTGAAAGACCTCGTTTCAAGAGCACCGGCATGCGCGACTTGCCCACGCGTCGGAGCAGAGTAAAGTTTTGCATGCTGCGCGCACCGATCTGGATAACGTCAGCATAGCGTTCAACCAAATCAACACCGGGTTCATCCAGTGCTTCGGTAACGATCTTCAGTCCGTATGTGTCACGCACTTCGGATAGGATCTTCATGCCTTCTTCGCCTAAGCCCTGAAAGGCATAGGGAGACGTGCGAGGCTTGAATGCTCCGCCGCGGAAGAATCGCGCCCCACTCCTACGCACAGCTTCTGCTATGGCGAACGCCTGCGTGCGACTTTCAATCGCGCATGGGCCGGCGATGATCGCCAGCTCGTCCCCGCCGATTACGGCATCGCCGACGCGGACAACCGTTTTTTCGGCGCGCAGATCAAGCGTGACGAGTTTGTAGGGCTTGCTGACGCGAACTGCTTCCGAAACACCGGGTAAGTTTTCAAAGCGCGACGGATCGACAGCGCCCTGGTTGCCGGTAATGCCGATAGCGGTACGCGCGGCACCAGGCATCGGATGGGCGCGGTAGCCGAGTTCTTCAATC
>JBGTCM010000091.1:0-30922 GCA_041748795.1 Pyrinomonadaceae bacterium | reverse complement strand
CGTTTGTAGATTTCTACGGTGATGTATCTCATCTAGCATCTCTCCAATAAGCGACCTGAATGGTTGTTGGGGGAAATCGACTCCGATCATGGCGAGCTGTGAATTCTGGCGTAGCTTTATTGCCAACCGCCTTGTTATGGCCGGGTGTTAGATCGGTTTAGGTGTACAAAGGGGATCATTTAATGATCGAACAATTGCACTTTATGTCCGAGTTCAAGCGCGGGGATGGTGTCTGTCATAGGACTGTCGCAGGAAGGCCGCGGTTACGTGGGTGTAAATCTGGGTGGTTGAAATATCGTTGTGGCCCAGCAGTGCCTGGACGTGTTTAACTTCGGCGCCGTGTTGGAGCAAGTGGGTTGCAAACGTATGCCGCAGTGTATGTGGTGAAATTCGTTTGGTGCCGGCGACGGTGCCGTAATGTTTTATGAGGGCCCAGAGAAATTGGCGGGTGAGCGGTTCTCCGCGGTTGAGAAAGAGATACTGGTCGACGAGGCGTGGAAATTTCTTGGTAGAGATGTAAAGCGTGAGAGCCGCCGCGGCGCTTCTTCCGATCGGGATGGTCCGTTCCTTCCTGCCTTTGCCAAAGCACGTCACAATTCCATTGCGTAGATCGACGTTCTTTTGTTTGAGGGTTACGACTTCTGAGACGCGCAGGCCTGCGGCATACATGAGTTGGAGGATGGCGCAGTCGCGGATGCCGTCATTCGTGTTCGGGTCGGGCGCGATGAGTAGCTGATGTACTTCAGCTTCGTTGAGAAACGTCGGGAGATAGGTAACCGGGGGCGGTGTATCCAGATCGTCTGTTGGCGTATCGTCGATATAGCCGTCGAGCGCGAGGAATAGGTAGAAGCTGCGCACGGCACTCGCTATGCGGCGGATGGTCGCTGGTGATAAGCCTTCGCGCGAGAGTTCGGCAATGAATTTTCTCAGGTCGGCAACTTTGAGACTTTCGATCGGGCGTTGGGCCTGATAAGCGAAGTGGGTAAGGCGGGCGAGGTCGGTTGCGTAGCTGCTGATTGTATTCTCAGAGAGGGCCTTTTCAAATCTTAGGTAGCTTGAAAATACTTTGGTGAGTGGCGGGCCCTGGGCGTGCATGTGTAACTTGAACCAATACTTTGCTGCTTTGGCAACTTAATGCTTCCAATAGCCTCCGGCAATTAATTGCTTCCCATTCAGAATCACAAATTCACCATCAAGGCTAACCGCCCTTTATTTGATCGGTTAGTTCCCCACTTGCTGCGTCTGCCACCCTACGTCCAGATTGAGCTGCTGAGCGGCGCGGTATGCGGTGCGCACGAGGATACCCGCATAGGTGGGAAATGAGAGTGGAGCCCGGGCCATCAACCTGGAAGTCGCTCGCGCCGGTCTCAGCCTCGCACGGTCTCAAGCTGCACCGGACTTAGCGGCTTCTACTAAATACATACAAAATCGCTCGGCGTATCCAGGTCGGAAAAAATCTCCGTCGCCAGTTTCTCAGCATGGGGAACATCAGCGCCCAAAGCGGAATGAAACCTACGGTCGAGATCGGTTTTTTCGGTTGGATACGGCTCATCAAGTCGATTTACGTCTTCTTGTCTCATTACTAACCTCGTGTCTAGTCAATGAACGATGCTACCATGCGTGAGACAGACAAAACTAGGAGGCGAGCGATGCGATTTAGTCTAGAGTGCGACGTAGTGGACTCTGTCGTCAGCATAGAGTCATTTAAGGCAACCTGTTATGGGAAGGAATATTATTTCCTTCCAGACGAGAAAGGGCTACTCACTAAGATCAAAATCATCGCCCGAGCTCACCGCCCCGAGAAGTTCTTCATGACTATTACTCCGCGAGATGATGCCCCGGAAGGAAAAGACTTGAACTTCAGCGCGGACATGGACCAAGTTCATGAAATCCTGACAGCAGATTTTCAATACTTTGAAGGTCTGTTAGCGCTGCGAAGGGCTATCTCGAAAATCAACTGGCAAGCAGCGAAGTTTGAATATCTTCCAGAGACGGATGATGAGCGCAAGCGAATCGCAATCCCTTGGTACAAAATTGAACGCTCCGTACGGAATGCTCCGATGCAGTTGGAAATGAATGATTTTGGTCAAGCAATTCTTAGACGGAATTTCCACGGCAGGTTAATGAATCAATTTCTGGCGTTTTACCGTGAAGGGCAAAATGATTGGAACGAAGGGAGGTTTATTAAGTCCTTTCTTAACTTCTACTTCGTTTTAGAAGGTGCTTTCAGTGAAAAGGACCGTTGGCGGAATTACGAAACACGAGAAGACTTCTTGAGTTCTCCCGAATTTCTACAATTTGTCGGTGAGACCATCAAGGATGAATTCAAACCCGGAAACAGATTGCGGTGGTGGCTTGATAAGATGTTAACGAACCTAACTGATAACAAGGGACGGCTTATTCCTAAGGCGTTTGATGCAGAAGGCATTGCATGGCTACTAGTTGATACAAGAGGTAGTTTGCTCCATTTTAAGGCTGATGTAGCCAATCCCAAGGGTCTTCTAAGATTCGATGACGACTACGAAGCGATTTCAACACTTTCGTATCGCTTGGCTGAGAAAGCAATGTTCTATTTTTACTATGAGGTGGTCGAAAAAGAATTCGCCAAGATAATGGAGCCCCGCAAGGATACTGTGGATTGTTTTTTTACGCGTATCTAAACCAACTTTCCGACTTATCCACAGGTTTTGTGTGACTCCGGCCCATCTGCTCTACCTTAAGTCTAGAAAAAGTTCCTCTCAGCCAAATATGATCTACTACGAATTGGTACTAGAGATCTTCCGGGTCGATATTGAGCTTTCTATATATCCCTTCCCGAACTTGCGATAGCTTCTCTTGAGACAAACCGCTGGCCTTAAGATCTGCCCATAGTTTCATTGTGTGTTGATCTCCGAATAAGAGACTATTTGGCCTTTTGAGATACAACAATAATAGATCGGCACTGGCCTCTGGCTCCTTGTTGATCATCTCTTTCTCTTCGAGATCGATAAGGATGCGACTATGTTCGAAGGAAAGACGATCCTCGAATGCTGCCAGCATTTTCACGGCTTCTGGATAGAAATCTCTGAGATCGATGGTCCAGCTAGCCATGATATCGGCCTCTCTCGAGGAAATCGGCTTGGGTAGTCCCAGTGAGCGTCTGCGCCAATATTCTTTCAGCCAGGTGTTCCACACCCTGTCAATCACAGTTACCTCAGCTCTTTCGAGGAGATTTCCAATGCCCCACGCAAACTGAAGTAGGTCAGATTCCTCAAAGTGCTGAAAAGCGGTTATTAAGAACTCGGTGTCAAGTGGATTTTCAAATCCATACATCGCAACGATCGCCGCATTTTCGGCGAGCTTGCTGCGCATCTCCTTTGGAAATGAACTGATGTGGCGAAGGGCATGCGTAAAATGTGGCAGGAGTAATTCTAACAGCCCGGGTTGCAATCTGCCCCAAACAAGAAAACCATGCCAGCTCTGTTGCGCTGTGAGAGCGTCTTTCTCCCAATCAAACAGCGGCAACAATGCTTCAGAGGTAAACACCGAATCAATCGAGAAGAAATAATGTACTTGGCTAGCTAGGATAATACGCACATGCGCTGACGAACCGGATTTCCCTGAAGTCATCATCCTAAGCGGAACGACGATATCAGGAGGGATTCCGGTCCACGAATCACCTGACAATTGACGAGCCGCTGACGTGCGTTGAAGCCAAAACTGTCCCAACCTCCCGCCTGGGTGGTTTATAGCAACGGTTACCCAATTGTCAGATGAGCGGTTTTCGTCGACCGGAGTATCCGCCAGCGCCTCATTCCAGATTCGAATAGCGACCTCTTGCGCCAATTCCATTTCCGAATCTGGGATGTTGGAGCTTTGACTTTTTGAACCTTCAACGAGCAGTTCGATTAATGCAACAAGAAACTCGCTTGGTGGCGATTCAATATGCGCCACCAACGCAAGTACAGTGTGCCATTGCTGGCGTGACATCCCACTCGCTTTCCAACCATAGGAAATGCAATTCCAAAGATGTGGTTGATCATACTTGCGCGACTTGAGTTGCTCGATCCACTCAACTCCCCATTCAGGCTTTCTCTCCGTGGCATTCGACGCTGCGTTGCAGTATTCTCGTTGAACCGCGGGATGAAACGTGAGCAACTCTTCCAAGAAATCACCTGGAGCCGTGGCCACTATCTTATCGATGTCGAAACCGCCACGCTGATCCATGAAGCGCTTCGAGATTTCTGGCGTACTTTCAATAGTTCTCGTCTCTTGCACGAATTGCGGGTGTTTCACGAGGAAGGATCTCAGTTTTTCCGATGTAAGGGCGCAGTCCGGTGTGAGACTGTTGAGACGAAGCAAGAGCCGGTGACTTGTGCCTAACTTCCACTCCTCGTCCAACACATCATTTGTGGGGCCGTCGTTAACGCGATTAAGTAATTCGTTCCGTACATCTGTGCTGGAAGCTGCATAGCTGTCGTTGAGAACCGCTCTAACTTCAGCGTGATAACGAAATAGCAGATTGTTGCTCAATAACCAGCGCAGCTTGTCATCGGCCACTAGGTCGCGTCGAATGGAATACCCAAAGACTGCAAGTCTGCGGAGAATCAAAGCTTCTGATGAAAACCACCTTTCAATTAAGGCTGATGCCTTCGTTGGGTCGCTTGCAACAAGATGGATGATGATGTCGCGCGCGGCGTCGACCAAAACATCGAGGAGCTTGGGTATCGTTCCCCTCCATTCGACGGAGTCGCGATGAAAGGATAACGGATCGTAATCGACGATGTTCGTAAGATTCATCAAGGAGTGAGCTACGGCAAGATTCGAGGAGACAATCGGTTCAAGATCCATCGCGAGAATGCCAAGGTTTGACTTAAGAACGTTGTGCCACCCGTTGGCTGTCCACATATCCTTGTCATCGAACAGATTCAGACTGAATGCAACTCGCTTAGTTACTTCTTCGAAGTTTTCTGAGAAGTCCAACTCTTCGTCGAGAATCACATGAGGGCGCGTGAGGCGATCAAACAAGAGAAGGGCAACCGTTTTGTCATCTGGTATCTGACACTTGGTTAACAGAAATCCCAACTCTTGACGACCAAGTACGTCTACACGTTGACTAAGCAAGAGAGCCGTCCACTGTGAGAATACCGGCGCGATTTGTATATTTATCTCACGTTGAAAAAGCCTTCCGTAAATGTGGAAACCGAAAACTCGATGCAAGCGCCCGCCCGTTCTGTGAATTGCCGAGAGCAGTTCTTGCGGATGAGCGGCTACGAACTGCTCACTTACCCAAAAAGACAATTCATTTTCCAACTGCCCTAGTTTTGCTTGTGGATCAAAGAGTGGCTTTAGAATTCCATGCTTTTCCAGCCAAGGTAGCCATTTGGTGATGTCTATGTTTGGAGATCGCGCATGCTTAAAAAAAATTCGAGCAGTTTCCAATTTGGAAATTGAAAACTTCAGGTAATCCGAGTCTTCGCCTTCAAACGGAGGCGGGGCGTTAACTATGCTCTCAATTCGCTGTGCCTGTCCGAGGAACCCTAGATTCAGCACTTCGACAAACTTGGCGACGGAATCTGTGATCGGTTGATGTGAGTTACTTCCATTTGCCTCAAGATAAAGCAACGGTTTAATGGAAAGGTGTTCCCATTTCCGCAAAGATGCCGGATCGCTCAAACTAAAGGCGAAACGTGCTTTTTGTGCCTTCGGCGGGAGGCCGCGCGCCAGGTAGTTCATGACAATATCGTTGTAACTGTAACCGACGAACACCACGACATATTCGGAAAACATAGAGGCTACAAAACGCGCCGCCCAAGCCTCAGTAAGATAAGCATGGCCGAAATCTTCATCAGTCAGTACACAGCGGGTCGGCTGTTTATTAGCACAACCGTGCAGGTAAACTAGGCCAGTAAAATCGTTGCCGAGTGGAACTGCCGGAGCGCAGTACGTTTCGATCTCCGTATCGTAAATATCACGTGCTGCCGTTGAGAAATGAGTATCGAAATTTGTTGTTACAATCCGAACGGTCTCACGAGACGGAAACAGTTCAAATAGCAATCTATGGAGAGGAGTGTGCTTGGTATCGTCATTTACGAGAATTCGTGCTGACGCTTCGTGAACGCTAATACCTCTATCCTTAAGCCGACCTAAGTAACGATCCGCCGGCTCGTTCTGCTCGAAAATAATGCCGGAGGCTGCTCCGATTCGTTCAGCCAATCCTTGAAATGAAGGCAGGGACGATGGAGGTGGCATTGAAATGCCCGCGCCTGCAAAAACTACTAGCTCCCCCGCGTCGCGCGCACGCAGTATTTCTGGTGGAAAGTCTATGGTCCCGAATAACATTTCAGTCTTAGAACATTCCGTCTGACATTCATCCCCGCAGCACTCTGTGTCAAACGCGAAGAGTCTAGCGTATCAAAACACAACCAGACGCCAATCAAAAGGCTCGCGCCTTCAGGGACTTCGTTATTGCTGAGTTTATACTGAGCCAATGATTTTACGCAGGAACGCCGATTCGACCCCGCTTGTATTGCTTCCCACAGCGTTACTGGAAACAACAGCTCAACGCACTAACCAATATGTGGATTCCTAAAGCCTTCGGTATTGGAGGTCGTAGCTTTTCTCGTTCTTGTTTACTCACGATAGACCACCTATAATCCTGAATTTCCGGGTCTTTCCTCTTTCTTCGCACGAATTAGACTCCTGCCATTACCTGATCGAATCGCGACGGTCTTGGCAAGCAAAAGAAAAGTCCGATGGCCGTAACCGAGCAAAAACCCATGACAGAAGATGGCGACCGTCGCGGCGGCGATCTTTTCATCGTCGATAATACCGACGGCGATTGGAAAGTGCGCGATTACTTGCGTGAATGGACCGGCATCTCACACAGCTTTGATATCGCGACGGGAAATCTCGAAATCGGCGCGTTGCTCGCACTCGATGGTCATTGGCAGAAGCTTGAGAAACTTCGTGTCCTAATGGGAAACGAAGTGACGAAGCGTACCAGGAAGGCGCTTCTAGCAGGCGTGGACGCGTTGAAAGATACACTCAACAGCAGCCTCGAACGCGAGAAAGAGACCAACGACTTTCTTACCGGCGTTCCCGCTATCGTTGATGCTCTCGCGCGTCGTCAGATCGAATGCCGTGTCTACAATAAAGACAAGTTTCATGCGAAGGCCTACATCACTCATGGCAAGCTCTCAGTTGTCGGCTCTTCGGCGCTGGTGGGTTCAAGCAACTTCTCGTTTCCCGGACTAACGGAAAACGTTGAACTTAATGTTCAATTGAAGGCCGAGGTGGAGGTACTGCAAGAGTGGTACGAACGGCATTGGAAAGATGCGGAGGATATAACGCCCGAGATTCTGAAGCTCATCGAGCGTCACACTTTTGAATACACGCCGTTCGACGTATACGCCAAATCTCTTCAAGAGTTTTTTCGTGGTCACGAGATGACCGCAGATGAGTGGGAAAGAAGTCAGTCCGATGTCTACAAGATTCTTTCTCCGTACCAGCGTGACGGCTACCATGCTTTACTCAAGATTGCTGCTCGTTACAACGGTGCTTTCCTCTGCGACGGCGTTGGCTTGGGCAAGACATATATGGGATTGATGCTGATCGAGCGGCTCGTTCTTCACGACCGGATGAATGTGGCGTTGTTTGTGCCGAAATCTGCCCGCGAAGCTGTTTGGGAGTTCGGGCTCAAGCAATATTTGCCAAACATCAGCGGAGCATTTACAAAGCTGCGAGTCTTTAATCACACAGACCTCTCGCGGAAGGGAAAGATGGAGGAGGAGTTAGAGAGTGTCCGCGAGCGTGCTGATGTAATTATCATCGATGAGGCACACAACTTCCGCAACAGGGGAGTTAAGGGTGAGGACCCGTCCGCAAGAAAGTCGCGCTATTGGCGAATGTCTGACATTACTGAAGGCAAGAAGGTGTTCCTACTCACCGCGACGCCGGTAAACAATCAGCTCACCGACTTACAGCACATGATCGAACTTTTCTCTCGGCGTGAGTCGGGCTACTTCAAGGATTCTCTTGGCATTCACTCGCTCGCCGGCCACTTCCGAAAGATGGAGAAGGCTCTCGAAAAGGCAACGGCGGCACATAACGTCCAAGAAGACTTAATAGAAACAAACCTCGCAGAGGCCGAACCAGTGCTGAGCCAAGATGATCTATTCCGCGCCTTAGTGGTTCAGCGGAGTCGCGCTTATGTAAAAAAGAGTGCGACCGACGGTGTTTCAGAGATTCGCTTTCCGCACCCCCGCGAACCCAAGGTTGTTCCTTATTCGGTAAAGCAAACCTACGGCAAGATTCTACAGATGGTTGAGGACTCCTTTAACAAAAAGGAGCCGCTATTCGCCCTTGCTATCTATTACCCGTATGCCTATTACATCGGCGACGATTCGACGATCGATCCGCTGGTGATGGGACGTCAGCGTCAGGTTGTCTCGCTGATCCGAATCGGCTTTCTAAAGCGGTTCGAGAGTTCAGCCGAAGCGTTCACAATGTCTTGCTGGAATCTGTTGAGAAAACTGCTTGCCTGGGTGGAGGTTCATGCAGAAACCCCTCATGAGAAAAACCAGGTTGAGCGGTGGAAGCGTCAGAATGCAAAACTGATCGATTACATGTATGACCACCAGCGGGAGTTATTCGGTGATGAAGAAGATGTCGAGGAGGACATAATCCCGCAGGAAATGCTGGAAGCCGTGGACAAACTCCCGCGAGACGAGTTTAACGTTGGAGACATCATCGACGAAACGCTTCAAGACCTCTATCAAGTCGCGTCTTTTCTGAAAGACTTATCTGAGTTCAAACCAAAGCAGGACAAGAAACTCGTCGCGTTAAAGAATCTTCTCAATAACGATGCCGTTTTGAGCAGGCACAAGGTCCTTATCTTCACCGAGTTCAAAGACACGGCTCGGTATCTTCTGAGGGAGCTAGTAGAGGCCGGGATCGAGGGCGTCGCGGAAATTGACAGCGCGACCGATGTTCCAAGGGAAGTTATGATCCGCCGCTTCTCCCCGTACTACAACGGATCGTCCAGTGCCCAATTGAATGACGAAGGTCTAGACGAGATTCGTGTGCTGATCTCTACGGACGTATTGTCGGAAGGCCTCAACCTCCAGGACGCCACTCGTCTTATCAATTACGACATTCATTGGAATCCCGTGCGCCTAATGCAGCGAATTGGTCGCGTTGACCGAAGAATGAACCCTGAGATCGAAGACAAAATCGTTGCCGATCATCCCGATCAGAAGAAGCTTCGAGGCGAGGTCGCTTACTTCAACTTTCTCCCGCCAGATGAACTTGATGAGCTGCTGAAACTCTACACTCGTGTTTCTAAGAAAACACTACGCATCTCAAAAACATTTGGCATCGAAGGTAAGAAGCTTCTCAAGCCGGAAGATGACTACGAC
Source organism: Pyrinomonadaceae bacterium (assembly GCA_041748795.1). Lineage (GTDB taxonomy): Bacteria > Acidobacteriota > Blastocatellia > Pyrinomonadales > Pyrinomonadaceae > PSRF01. Next base: position 21,524 of record JBGTCM010000091.1, on the reverse strand, counting down.
GACCTACGCGATTTCATCAGTGACTATGAAGGTATAGTCTCGCCAACTGAGGCTATGCATCTGGAGTTTCAAGAGTTGATCAAGGCTAACCCTGGTCTTGAGGAGAGACTAAATCAATTGCCAGGTCGCGTGTTCAGTGGGAAGAAGCATCCATCGCCTAAGGCTGAAGCTGTCTTCTTCTGCTACGCACTTCCCGCACGTACACTGGACGACGAGAAAGAGTCACCGGAAGACCATCCGGCCGAGAACTGGTCACTCGAAGCTGGTCCAGTACAGTGGTATCTTTTTGACCTCGCATCTGAACATATCTCGGAGACCGCGATCGAGATAGCACAAGTGATTCGCTCAACGCCGGAAACACGACGACATTGTTCAATCGAGCAGCCTACGCTGAGCGAGATTCGACGGAAGGTCGAAAAGCACATCAAGAACAGTTATCTCAAAAAGGTGCAGGCTCCTGTTCAGGTCAAGCCCGTACTACGGGCCTGGATGGAATTGTCGTAGTAACCGTTGAGTTGAGATTCAATCGGTTTCCGTTTCCCCAAAGCCATGAATCCTGCCATCGAACGCCTCCAATCAATAACGACCTTCTCCTTACTGGTCGAATACCTTCGCGATCAACTCGATTGGGATTTTGAAACCGACGATGTCGAGGACCTAACTTACGACTACGACGCAACTGAATTCGACCTCGGTACTAGAAGCGCCGCAGCGATCCGTGCAATCAAACAGTTCCGGCCATTAGTTGATAATCAACCCTGGGGTATCTTCTATCTGGATTTCGCCGGACAGAGGATTTCCGTCGCAACTTTGCGCGACATTCTGCGTGGTCTGGTTGCCAAGAAGCGTGCTTCCGCAAATCAGTCGGAGATGCGGAAGTGGCAAGTTGAAAATCTGCTTTTCATTTGCACGAGTGACGATTTCACGAATTTCAACTTTGCGTATTTTCGCGGTGCGCAAACGAATCGGGCCGTTCTCTCAACCTTCGGCTGGCATCATGGCGACACGCATCTGCGAACTCTCGCCGAGTACAACTTGCCAGCGCTTCGCTTTCCCTCCGACACAAGTAACTCAGAAGAATGGCTGAAGAAGTGGCGGACAGCTTTCGATGTTGAAGCGGTCACCGACAAATTCTTCGTCGATTATCGTCGAGTATTTGAGTCGGTTGAACAAGAGGTAATGGCGTCTATTAAGGGTGAGGAGACGTCACGACTCTACACACAGCGATTGTTCAATCGGCTGATGTTCATCTATTTCATCCAGAAGAAGGGCTGGTTGTCATTTGAAGGTGACAAGAGCTACTTGCGCGCGCTCTTTAATGCGGCTGAAACAAAGAAGGAAAGCTTTCTGCGCGATCGATTGTATTGGCTCTTCTTCTATGGCATGAGCACCGCCGGTCTCATCAGGGACCCTCAACAACTGCAGTTTCTCGAATCGCGACGTGGCAAAGTCCCATTCCTCAACGGCGGACTGTTCGAAATCGAAGATGATTACGATGCCAAGCTTTCAACCGAGAATAAGTTTGAAGTCGCCGACCTGAACGTCTCGAACGAAGCCTTTGGGCGAATCCTAAACCTATTCGAGCGTTATAACTTCACCATTGAAGAATCGACTCCACTCGATGTCCAGGTAGCGGTTGATCCAGAGATGCTGGGTAAGGTGTTCGAGGAGTTAGTAACTGGCCGACATGAGACTGGCAGCTACTACACGCCGCGACCTGTTGTTTCCTTCATGTGCCGCGAAGCCCTCAAGCACTACTTAGCTCGGACGGCGCAAAATAAGGAAGCTGTCGCCCGATTTGTGGACGACGAAGAGACGAGCGGATTGGGAGATGCGGAGACTGTGCTAGAGGCGCTTAAGCTAGTACGCGTCTGCGATCCGGCATGTGGAAGCGGAGCCTACTTACTTGGCATGCTGCAAGAACTAATGCGGTTACGAGGTGCACTTTTCAAAGACTACAAGATCGACTTTGACAAACTCTACGACCGCAAGCGGGAGATTATCGAGAAGAACCTATATGGCGTTGACAAAGATAAGTTCGCCGTACAAATTGCCTGCCTTCGTTTGTGGCTAAGTCTGGCGATAGAGTCCGAAAATCCAAAGCCATTGCCGAATCTGGATTTCAAGATTGGCTGTGACGACAGTTTGACCGCTCCGCCACCTCGCGAAACGCAGCCCGACATGTTCCGCGTTGGGAAGGTCAGCACATACCAGGATAAGAAGACCCAGTTCTTGAAATGCGACGACCCTGAGCGCAAACGAAAGTTGCGTGAAGAGATCGAGGCTCTACGCGACGAGATCGCCCTTGCTCTAAAGCATCAAGCGCCGCCACCAAATCCGCAACGCGTCAAGTTAACGCAAGAGAGAGCTGAGCAACTCAAAAAAGAAATCAGAGCACTAGTTCGGTCGAACGATAAGCCTAATGCTGCGGTGAAACAGGGGGAGTTGAAAAAGCTGCAAGGTCGATTGGATGCCTGGGAGAAAGCAACTAACGGCGACGCAAGAAAGACTGGATTTGATTGGGCGGTGGAGTTTGCTGAAATTTTCATGCCGCAAGCGGGCGATACTTGGCGCATCGACGATCTCCATCCACTCCTCAATGACTTCCAGCGTCAACCCAAGCTAGTTGAGGAAGCAGAAGCCCAAGACGGTGGCTTCGACATTGTGGTCGCGAATCCGCCTTACGTGCGCGCCGACGCTCAATTCAAACACATAAAGAACGAGAAGGAGCGACAGGTCGCGATCGCAGAGTGGAAAGCCTTTCGAGCAGCATTGTTGAAGAGTAGGTTCTACGAGACGCTCTATGAAAAATGGGATCTTTATCTACCGTTCCTTGAGCGCGCATATCAGCTTCTGCGTGAGGGCGGCGATATGGTTTTCATCATCTCCGACGCTTACAACGCCGCAAAATATACAAACAGATCGCATGAGTTCTTCTTGAAGAAGACGCGTGTGGAGCGTCTAGATTTCTGTTCAGACATACCGCTTTTCAAGGCTGGTGTAAGCAATACGATTCTTCATTTTTCGAATGAGAATCCGGACGGCCACAGGCCGGTTCGCGTGCGTCGCTGGGGAGAGAGTAGCGAAGATTTTGAGTCTAATTTGGACATATTGCCAACGGGACTCCAAGAGGAACTTGGTGCCCGCGTTTTCAAGCTAGTAACAACGGAGATGCGTGACTTTGGATCAGAAGTAGTGCCCTTAAGGAGTCTTTGTTACATCAGCAAAGGCATGGTGCTGCACAGCGAAGACCCAAGAGTCCGATTCACAAAGGATGACCTGATCTCTGAAAAGCGAGATCGAACGCATCCGAAAGCGTTCATGGAAGGAAAGTACATGGAGAAGTGGATCGTGCGGCGGGTGCTATATCTGGAGTACGGGACGAAGCGTTCGCCGAATCTTTGCAGCCGTAAGACATTCCCTCAGTTCTACGAAGTTCCCGAAAAGTTAATATCAATGGATATCTCAGGTACGGAACAAAGGGTAGCTTTCGATAGCAACCAGCTCTTCCATAATCACTCCGCATGGTCTTTCGTTCCGTGGCATTCCTTGAAAGGCGTTCGAAACAAATCAATTAAGAAGACCGCGAAGTACAAAGATGAACTGCGGCGCAATGAAGCTCGTCCTCTAATGCTTCGTGAGGAGTTAGAATCCTTATCCAGAGGTTTCGAACTGAAGTACCTGCTGGCGATAATGAACTCTGGTTTCGCTAGAGAGTGGCTAGCTACGAAGCGCCGCAGCAAGATTCATGTGTATCCCGACGACTGGAAGCTCTTTCCGATTCCACCCATTTCGATTCAGCTGCAACAGGAGTTCGTGAGGTTGGTGGACAAGATTCTGACCGAGTTCGAAGAGAATGGATATCCGCTTCCATCAAATGCCGCACAACGCGTTAAAGAGTTGGAACGCGAGATCGATGAGCGTGTGGATGCGCTTTACTCCGCTGCACCTGAGGCAGCCGAAACGGAGGACCAGGACTCTGTGTCGACAACCTCAATGCCTTTCATGTAGAGGCTTCGCCGGACGCCGACGACGAAGCCGACAAAAAACAAACCGGCAAGTCCGAGCGTTCAGGTCGCTCAACTCACAAACGCACAAGGACAAGTCGAACCCAATCCAAGGTAAAGGCACAGCAAGCAGGGAGCATTAGCGACTACTCACGCGACGACTTGATTTCGGCGATGCTCAAAGGCATGGGCAGAAAGTCGTGGACAAGAGATGATGCGATCCGCACCGCCGCACGTCGCCTCGGCTTCCGACGCACTGGAAAGCAAATCCGCGATGCTTTCAAATCTGTAATCAACGGCGCGATCCGCCGTGGCTTGCTTGAGTATGATGGCGACTCAATCCGAAGGCGTTGACATTAACCCTGAGACTCTCAAATGGCACACAACATCAATATTGAAAACGGCAAGGCATCAATGATGTACGTGGGCGAGGAACCCTGGCATGGTCTTGGCACAAAGCTCGACAAACCAGCGACGGCGGCAGAGGCGATTAAGGTTGCCGGTCTTAATTGGGATGTAGTCAAGCAACCAGTCTTCGCAATTGGCGGTCACGTAATTCATCCCGTCGCCGGCAAGTACGCAATAGTCAGAAGTGACCAATGGGGTAAGCCTGATTGCTCTGTCTTTGGAATTGTGAGCGGCGATTACACTCCGCTTCAGAATCGCGAGGCGTTTGAGTTTTTCGATCCTATTGCTGGTAAAGGTGCTGCTATCTATCACACGGCAGGCGCATTGGGGAAAGGAGAAAGAGTTTGGATACTCGCAAAACTACCCTCGGACATTAGAGTAATCGGCGACGATATCGCCAATAAGTTCCTTCTGCTCAGTAACAGCCACGATGGCAACAGCAGTGTGCAGATCAAGTTCACGCCAATTCGCGTTGTCTGCCAAAACACCCTGACCATGGCTTTGACAGAAGGTCCTACTTTGCGAGTTAGTCACACTCGGAATCTAGATGAGCGACTCAAGAACGCTGAACGCTCGCTCAACTTGATTAACTTGCAGTTCGCCGAGATTGAGAAGGCGTTTCAACAGATGGCCAGCGTAGCCATGAACACCGAACGGCTCGGCGAATATCTAGGAGCCGTATTCAAGGATCCAACTGATCCTGAGAACTACAAGGCTCTAGCACGAGTAGAGCGCGACAGACTTCTCGCAGTGCATTTCTTTAATGAAGGAGCCGGGAATAATTTGAAAGGCGTGCCTGGAACGCTTTGGGCCGCTTACAACGGTGTGACGGAATTGATTGACCATCGCCAAACACAGCAATCGAATGACAAGAGACTAGAGTCCGTCTGGTTTGGTGACGGCTATCTGACTAAGGCAAGAGCGTTTAAGATGGCGCAGGCACGGATCAAGGCGTGGTTGAATTGAGCGGCGAGCCGCTAGGAATCCTGAATCCTTACCCGCTGGAGAATTATTGAGTATGAAAATCGAAACAATTCTCGACCAGATCGATCTCGGTAGCATGGCGCTACCGGAATTTCAGCGTGGCTACGTTTGGAATCGTGATCAGGTTCGCGGGCTGATGCACTCGCTCTACCGTAAGCACCCGGTCGGGAGCCTCCTCGTCTGGGTGACGAAAACTGAGAGCGCGAATGTGCGTGGGGACGGCGCACTTGCACCAGGCTCGGTCAAGCTACTGCTCGATGGGCAACAGCGCATCACTTCGCTTTACGGAATTATTCGCGGTAAGGCACCGCAGTTTTTTGATGGAGATCAGCGAGCATTCACCGGATTGTATTTCAATCTTGAGGATGAAGTATTTGAGTTTTATGCACCAGTAAAAATGAAGGACAATCCTCTTTGGATCGATGTCTCTAACCTGATGCATATCGGCGCGGGCGAGTCAATAAAGCGCATCGTTACTATTCCTGAATTTCAAACCAACATCACCACCTACATCAACCGGCTTAACGCTATCGACACAATCAAACAGATTGACCTCCACATTGAAGACGTCGCGGGAGAGGACAAGACCGTGGACGTCGTGGTCGATATTTTCAATCGCGTAAACAGCGGAGGGACAAAGCTCTCGAAAGGTGATTTGGCACTGGCGAAAATATGCGCAGAATCGCCTAATGCGCGCGGTGAAATGAAAGTGCGGCTGGATAAATGGAAGAAGGCCGGATTTGATTTCAAACTGGAGTGGCTGTTGCGTTGCGTAAACGCCATCGTTACTGGCGAGGCATTGTTTTCTTTTCTCGAAGATGTAAACCCGCTCAAGTTCCGCAATGGACTTGAGCAAACCGAGAAGGCCGTTGATACGGTCCTGAATATGGTTTCATCGCGTTTGGGTCTGGATCATGACCGAGTTCTTGGTAGTCGCTACTCGTTTCCTGTGATCGCTCGTTATCTCACTCAGCGCGGCGGGCGCATCACTGACCACGAAGAACGCGGAAAGCTTCTTTATTGGTACGTCAATACTTTTCTGTGGGGCCGTTACGCAGGATCAACTGAAAGTGTTCTCAATCAAGATCTTGACGCAATTGAAAAGGACGACGGAGCTCTGGACCGATTGATAGCACTCTTACGACAGCAGCGTGGTGATTTGCGGGTTAGGCCAAGTGACTTCCTGGGTTGGAGTCGGGGAGCGCGGTTTTATCCACTGCTCTATATGCTTACGCGATCAGCTCATGCCAAAGACTGGGCCACCGGAGATGAGCTGTCGAACCATTTGCTTGGTCGCATGAGCACCCTGGAGATCCATCACATATTCCCGAAGGCACGGCTCTATGAGCACGGCGTCAGCAAAAGGGAAGCTAATGCTCTCGGAAACTTTACCTTCCTGACGAAAGAAACAAACCTGCTGGTGTCGGATAGGTATCCTGCCGCGTATCTTGAAGAGTACGCGAAGAAAAGTCCGGGTGCGATCGAGTCACACTGGATTCCCATGGACAGGAATCTCTGGAAGCCCGAGAACTATCCTGCGTTCCTGGAAGCTCGACGGGAACTTCTGGCAAAGGCAGCCAATGAATTCCTAGAGAGCTTGATGGTGGGAACGGTCGTTGAGGAACGGGTGATTGCTCCAGTTCTGGACCGTCCGGTTGTGGTGGTCCCGGGTGGAATAGAGGGTGAAGAAGAACTAGTGTTACGGCAGTGTAACCAGTGGATAGCGGAACAAGGCCTGCCAGAGGGTGAAATCGAGTACGAGCTGGTGGACCCCAAATCGGGGGAAACGGTTGCAATCCTCGATCTAGCATGGCCGAACGGCCTTCAAGAAGGATATAGCCAGCCAGTCGCCCTTCTTATTGATGAGCCGACAGAAGTAGAGGAGGCGGTTAACCGCGCTGGGTTCCAGTTCTTTACTAAGATCGATTCCTTTCATGACTATGTCAACCGGGAAATACTGGCAGTCAGTGAGAACTAACCCATCACAGCCCTTGAAGAAACTTGCGCGTCTCTCTTAGCAGTTCTCTGTCTTCGGGCGAGATTCCGTCGGGGTGAAAATGCATCACGTCGTTACGAATTCTGCCTACTTGTTTCAGACGCTTGACGCATTCAGAACCTGACAACTCATAACCCAATCGGTCCCAGTTATCAGGGTTCTCTAATAGTCGAACATATTCGCCGAAGGTGAGGTTTGCGACATTCTCGATCTTGCGTTCCGAATCATTCGGATAGCGAGCGGCCTTGAGTTGTTCGACCGAGAACTTCCCGTCGATCAGACGACGGATGTGGTTTTCAATTTCTGAAACGAGCAGAAAGGGTTCAGACAATGAGACAAACTGGAGGCTGATATCGCTGTTGGTCACCAACCCGCCAATCCTGCCCTCGCTGTTCCTGACCAAGACGACTTCCTTCTCAGAGATCACTCTCACCGCCTCGAACAAGTGCATGTCCCAACGGACTATTTCCACGTTGTCCAGGCAGTCACGAACGAGTTTGCTGGCCGAGTTCTTTCCGATCCTTGATCGGCCAATTGATCTCCAACTAATAAGACCGTCGACTTGCCGATCACCCTGCATCACGGGAAGCTGCGAATAGTCATGCAGGAGCATCAACGCAATCGCCTTCGACAACTCTGTGTCGCGGGTTACTGTCAGCGGCTGACTATTAGCAGATTTGAGCATGCCGATGCGCGGAGCAGGATCTGGAACACTCCCGCCAACGACGGCGGCGTAGTTTGTGTCAACTCCGGTGCCATGTTCCTCAACAACAACTTCCTTTGAAACGATTGGCTTCTTGGTGCCAGGTTGTAGTGCCTTCAGCTTTATTCGCTGGTCAATGTAAGCAACTTCGAAATCGGGAACCGTAACCAGCTTGGCTTTCCTAAGGGCTGACCTGATCTCACGCACCACCAGCACTCCGCGACGTTGCGACTCGAACCATGACAACAGTTCCTTTACTCGTACTAATTTTGTCTTGCCGTTTTGATGAATTTGCTCTGCGGCTTGCTGAAGCTGTGGAGGTATCTTAGCCATCACGGGGCAACCAAATATCAGGAGATCGGAAACCGGCCACATTGTATCAGATGAACAAAGACCGATGCCTCTTTGGGTTCCCGGCCGAATTGTCCGATCCAGCTAAGTCGCGCTGCCATCCTCCCGCCGTCGGACGATTCTGGTAAACTGCCTTCGAAGATGAATCAGTTAGTGAGATCAGAATCGTGGCTTTCCGAAATGCGCGAGACGAAGCCGCTGCGCGTTTGGGGAATAGATCTCGGTACGACGAACTCGACCCTGGCCGAGATCACTTGGAGGCCCGGCGAAGGCGGAGTTCTTCCTGAATGCCGCTGTCTTGAGTTGGATCAACCTACCGAGGCGGGCGTATATACGAGTCCGCTAGTCGCTTCAGTGTTGGCAATTCTTCCTTCCGGTGAGCACTGGGTTGGCGAAGGCGCGAAACGTTTGCGCACTCGCCCGCAGGAAGCAGCGCTGTTTGTAGAGCGCACGCTCTTCTTCGAAACCAAGAACGACATGGGACTGCGCAAGACATATTACCGCGCGGGCGAAGCGTATAACCACGCGCACAAGATTGCCGGGCATATTCTGAAATTCATGAAGGCTGCGGCCGAAGAAATCACCGGCGCCACAGCCGATCGCATCGTGGTAACCGTACCTGCCTCGTTTCAGCTTAACCAACGGCGCGATACTTTGAAGGCCGCGTCGTTGGCCGGACTAGAGCTTCGTGATCATGATCTGCTCGATGAACCCACTGCAGCGTTGCTCGACTATCTGTTCACCCATCCGCGCGAAGATCTAATCGCGCCTGGCCGCTTGTCGAAAGGGTTAATCTTCGATTTCGGTGGCGGAACCTGTGACGTATCGATTGTGGAGAGTGAGGCAAGCCAACGGGATGGAAACTTTCGCATTAGTCCGCGCGCTGTGTCTCGCTATCATCGGCTCGGCGGCGGCGATCTTGATGCCGCCATCGTTTATGAGCAGCTTTTGCCAGTACTGATAGCGGAGAATGGGCTGGGAGATCACGAGCTTAAGTGGGAAGAAAAGAAGAGAGCGCTCGAACCGCAGTTGCTGGGGACAGCCGAGGCTTTGAAATTAGCGCTTTGTTCAGAGATCGATCGCCTAGAAAAGTTTGGCCGCTACAAATCAGCGGATAAAGCGTCAATTGTTGCAAAACAGCCGGCGCTAACCTGCACGCTTGGACGACGACAACTCACGCTATCGCGGCCGACCCTGTCAGCTTCTCAGTGGGAAACCATCCTTGAACCTTTTCTGGACCGCGATCACCTCTACACCAGAGAGACTGAATACCGGCTGACGCAATCGGTCTTTGCGCCGCTACAAGACGCTCTTGACAGAGCGAAGCTCGAATCGAAAGAGGTGAGTTTCTGCTTGCTCGTCGGTGGCAGCACGCTCATCCCGCAGGGGCGCGCGGCCATTGCTGAGTATTTTGCTCAAGCGCATACCGTAACTTTCGCGGATAGTCTCGCCGTTCAGACCGCGGTGGCTCGTGGCGCTGCGTGGCATGCATTCTTTCTCGCTGCTACCGGGAAGCCGATCGTGCAGCCGGTAACCAATGACTCGATTGCGCTCATGACGGGAGAAGGTGAGCCCTACGAACTTATTCCGGCGGGCACCGCGATTCCGTTTCCCGCCGACGGCACATATGCACGCAAAACGAATCTAGCGGTTCCCAGGGCGATGGTCGGTGGGAGTATTGGGATGGAGGTTGTTGCGGGATCGGCCGGACAAGCAATCTTCAATGAGAAATGGTTAATCCACAGTCTTGTGAACGCTGGGGAGGGCATCACCGTCGATTATCGTCTATCGGCCACGCAAGAGTTCGATCTACGTGCCTTCCTCACAAGTGAGCCGGATTCTGTATTTGAGCGGACCGTGGAGAATCCATTGGTAAACGTTATAAATCCGAATCAGGTACGCTTGCAGATCGAAGAACTGGAAGAGCGACTGAGGAAGAAAGGCGGACCCAAAGCAGAGGATCGCGATGAGCTTATCCAACTTGCGCGCTGGTATGCAGAACTGCGCCAGCACGAAAAGGCCCTGACTTTTCTGAGCCAGGCCCTGCGCTTGATCAATCGGCCCGACGACGGGATCTTGATTCTCGAAGGGATCTACGCCGGAGAACTCGGCGACTATGAGCGCGAGGAGCGCGCCTATCGAGCCGCGGATCAGGCCAACAGAAGCTGGGGCGGGCCGATGTTCAATCTCGCTCTCAGCTTCCACGGCCGAAAGAAGTATGAAGCGGCGCTTCAAGCCATAGATAGAGCGATTGAGAAGAACCCCTCCGCCGGCGCCTATCGAACCCTACGGGCCAGATGCCTTCGATCACTTGGTAAAGGACAAGAGGCGACAAAAGAAGGCGAAGAGGCGTTTGCCTCATTCGAGCCAATACCGGAGTTGGACGATTGGACCCTGGGATGGTTTATCGACTGCGCCAAAACAGTTGGCCGCGACGATGCTCAGCATGAGGCAGAAAAGGAACGATCAAGAAGGGCTTCCACTTCCCGTGACACTGATACTCGTAGGGGCGATCTTCCAATAATCACGGGAGGTCTCACAAGACAATAGGCATGCCAACATTTCTCCTCCCGCGCCTTGAGCTAACACCGGATCAATTGCGAGTAGTTGAACTATCTGCCTCGGAACATCGGATAGTGTTCGGTCCGCCAGGCTCCGGAAAAACTCAGATTCTGATCCACCGTGCCGCTCATCTTCGCGACACCTATCGGGTTGATCCCGAGAGATTCCGCATCCTGGTATTCACGAATGTGCTCACAGATTACATTCGGTCCGCACTCGAATTTGTGGAAATACCGGAAGAGTGCGTGATGACCTTTGATCAGTTGTGCGTAGAACTCTATCGCCAACACATATCGTCGCGACTACCGTGGAACGCTGAGAAGAAAGGTCCAGATTTCAATGCCGTTCATCAAGCAGTGCTTAAGCTAGCGAAAACGCGCGCGGACGTACGCAACCTGTTTGACTTCACTCTCGTGGACGAAGGTCAGGATCTGACACCAGATTCTTTCGAAATACTTCGGTGTCTTTCAAAGCATGTCACAGTATTTGCCGACCATCAGCAACAGATATTTGAGCAGGGCGCAAGTGAGGAAGAGATTCTAAGAGCGCTTGGGTTGAACCGCCGCAACGCGACTCTTCTTGCTGCCTATCGAAATTCGCCTGACGTGGCTCGATTGGCTTCCTACTTCATCGCCGAGTCAGAGGCTCGTGGCAACTATCTAAACCAGATCAAGAACAACCAGTCCGTGCGCGAACGGCCACTCTGTTTTGTGGCTTCAAATTACTTTGAGGAGATGGAACAACTAGGAAAGATCGTAAAGCAACGACTAATGATGAATCAGCGAGTGGGTATTATTGTTCCTCAGTTGCGGCAGGTTCATGGATTCGCCACGGCACTTGCAGAACAAGGCATACCAATCGAAAAGGCGCTTGGTAGGAAAGGTGGGAAAGAAGGCAGGCTGCACGTCAACTTTGACGACGTCACTCCCAAAATCGCCTCGTATCACAGCGCAAAAGGGCTTACATTCGATTGCGTTCTTATGCCGAGACTCACCGAATCCGCCTTTCCGCGCGTGCATGGTCCTGCTCGTCAGCGAATCATGTTCGTCGGCATTGCTCGGGCGACACAATGGGTCTATTTGAGCACGGTCCAAGGGTCCCAGGTCGCGGAAATGTCGATGCTGAAGCAAGCTGCAGACAGCCAGCACCTCGTGCTTCAATACGGCAACATGATGGATCTGTTTGCCGAGAAACCCGGACGGGTTCGAGTTGAAGAAGAGGATGAAGGGTATTCAATCTTGTGACTAGGGACTCCCTACTGCGGTGATAGTTGTGGGTCGAGTTAAATTGGAAGAGATCGACTAAACTCACACCCGACGAAATCAAGCCAGTCGAGGAGAGCAGGAAGAACTGCCGATGATTTTTCTCACCCCTGAGGTTACATGTCGGGTAGCTTTGTGTTGGTACGATTTGAGAGAAGCGAGAGTTGTGAGTTGAAATCCATGTCACGAGCGTGACGGGCGCATGCGCAGCGGCGGTAGCAGACTTCGGCGACGGTAAAACGTGGAGTGGGAAGATGTTGGGTACAAAACCCTTGAGTTTCCTTCAAATCTCGGACGTTCACGTAGATTCGAAACTCACACATAGCCGTTTCTCTTTTCCAAAGACCAAGCGGGAAGCTAGGATCGCAGAAATAAACGCTCTCGTACAAAGGGCGATGGACCTCGCCAAGGAGAGGGAAGTAGAAGCCGTACTCATTCCCGGCGATCTTTGGGACGATGAGTCGGTATCGCGAGAATCGGTTCACAGATTAGTAGAGGCGTTTGCTTCAATTTATCCGATTCCGGTGTTCATCGCACCTGGCAATCACGACTTCTGCGCGCCTTTGTCAATGTACTCGCGTGAGACCCAAAAGGCGCGGGGAATGCGACCGTGGTCGGACAATGTAATCATCTTTGACAAAGCAGATTTCACTGCTGCTTACCACCCTGGGCGGCCTGACGTGGTTGTCGTTGGTCGGGCCTTTCTGCAAAACGTACAAACGACCGAGCGCTTACTCGGAAAGCGAATTTCGCGTCCCCCTGCTGACATCAATCTCCTGCTTTTTCACGGCTCGCTTGATGGATATAACAGGGAGGGCGCGGGCAAGATAACCGCGCCTTTCTCCCGTGAAGAATTGCTTAATCAAGGATTCAGCTACACCGCTCTTGGCCACTACCACAGCTTTAATCAGATACTTGATGATAGCGCCACGATCCGGGCGGCCTACGCCGGTTCGACAGCGGGACGCACACTTAGCGAAGACGGAGCGCGATATGTTCTGCTCGGCTCGGTCGATTCGGATGGTCTGACAGGAGAATTCGAGAAGGTTGAAGTAGATGCTCGACGCATATGCGTTTTAGATATAGCTGTCACAGGAGCGGACAGCGTGCAAATGGTGTCGCGAATTGAGAGAGAGATGGCAGAGCGAGAGTGCCGACCGGTTGACATAGTTGCCGTGACGCTTCACGGCCGAGTGCACAAAGGAGCGACCACTAGTTTGGTGGAACAAACCTTTCAGGGGTCGTACTTCCACTTCAAACTATTTGATCGGACGCTGCCCGACTATGACATCGAGAACTATGATCGGAGAACAGTGGAAGGCAGATTCATTGAAGAAATGAAAAAGGGTATGGGCTCTGCGGACACCGAAGAGATTCGAAAACTCTGGGACCATGCCCTTTACTACGGTTTGGACGCGTTACTTCAAGGCGAGGTTAAGCCGACATATGAAGATTGACCGCATCATTGTCGACGGCTTCGGAAAGCTGCGTAACCAACAGATCCGTTTCGCGCAAGACCGTGTCAACCTCTTGGTTGAGGACAACGAGTTCGGAAAGTCGACCATCGCTGAGGCAATCTGTGCGGCCCTCTATGGCTTTTCTCGCGAGCGGACAACTCAAGACAAGTTATCCGGAATTGACGCCAAGCGCCCGCTGTCGGGAGGGATATACAAGGTTACTTTGGAGTTAAGTATTCAAGGCCATCCATTTAGGGTGACCCGCGATTTCGATGGGGATATCGTTCTTATTGTGGATTTAGAGTCAAGGCAAGATGTTACTGGGGAATTTTTTCCAAAGAAAGGTGGGCCGCAAGTTGGGGAGAGATTAATCGGTCTATCGCGCGAACAATTTGAGCGTTCGTGTTTCGTAGGCCACCACAGCCTCATTCATCAATCGGCGAGCACTGATTTGAAGCGGAACTTCGAGCAGATAGCTTCTTCAAGCCGCGAGAGCAAAACCGCAGCTCAGGCGATTGAGGCGCTGCAGAAAGGGTTGCAACCGCTGCGTGGCGCGATCATGGGCGACAGTATCAAGGCAGACACGGAAGTACACAGACTGGAGAGTGAGCTCGCTCGCCTTAGAGCCAGACTTAGCGAACTAGAAGGCAACAGACGGCGACATGATTCCGACGTGAACCAACTAAGTTTGCTTGAAGAAACGATCGACTTAAAGCGAAAGGAGAGAGCCAGATTAGAAGGCCTTCAGGCCGCTGCGTATGCTCAGGAGTTAGGAGTGCGTGTTTCAGAACAAGAGCAGTTACATCTGCGAATTGAAGGCTTACGGCAAGAGCGGGATGGATTGGTGAGTCTCGCCGCTTTTCCCGCAGCCATCAATGACAACCTCGTTTCGTGGCTCGCCCAGTTGAATACTAAGGCTGCTGAGTTGAGCAGGAGAGAAACCGAGATTGCAAACACGAAAGAAGAAGTGGAAAAACTAATCTCGCAGAGAGATGCCCGATTCTCAAGCTTGGCCGCATTCACACCAAGTGACAGAGATGAGCTCGTAGCGATGAGAGAGCAGTTACTATCGATTTCATCTCAAGCGGCAGAGGTCGAAAGATTGCGTCAAGCGGAGCTCGAATCTCTCAGAAACCGGGGAATCCTTCCTGCACGGTTCGAGGATTTGCACTCCAAGCTGAAAGAACTCGAATCGCCAATGCGCGAAGGCGCGATCGGCTATCCGCAGCAGCACCAGCAGCTCATTGCGGAACTGACAAGTAATGAAGGATTGGTCAAAGATAAATCTCACCTAATAGCCGAAATTGACACTGAGCGGAAAAGCAAAAAGCGAAACGCAGCGTACTTACTCGCCGCAAGCGTTATTTCAACGGTCATCTTTGGGATACTTTGCTTCTTGACTGATTTTCGGCTTCTGTGGGGCGCGATTTCAGCAATTAGTTTCGCGTTTGTCCTTTTGCTACTGGTCATCAGACAGCGAGCCGTTGTGTTTAGATCCGATGACCGTGCTAAAGCTACGCTCGATGTGGAGCAATCTACGCCCGCCGCGGAAGGGAGTCGGATTTCCCTGCAGAAACTTGAGAGTCAGTGGAACTCAGTTGCCAAGTCCGTGGGAATGGAGTCAGCCAATGAACTAGCACGAGCGGGTCTCGAGCTTTTGAGACTTGGCGAGACGTTGAGAGAGTTCCGACGACTGACTAATGAGTTGAACCTCCTGGAACAGCAGAAACAAGGGGTTCAATCTGAAAGCTTTCCGTATCTTCAACGCGGTGGGTATTCCCTAGTGGTCAGTAGCGACATTACTCAACAAGACGTGAGCGAGATCTGTCGCGAGCTTGAGGCTTACTTTCGTATGGGCGATCAAATCAAAACATTTGATGATCGCCTGAATGGCCAAACAGTAGAGAAACAAAGGACCAGCGATGACCTTGACGCGCTAGCCCACCGTCTCCGCAGTGGTTTTCAGGAAGCCAGCATCAAGGTCAAAGAATCCGCGTTTGATGAAGCTCACGACCTTTTCCGTGAGCGTCTAGAAAAATACCAGAGACTCAACAGAATCAACACTGAAGAACTTCCCCGGCTGGAGAAAGCACAGATCCCCGCCGAGCAATTCTCTGTGTTGAAGCGCGAGCGAGAAAGCGCACACGAGAAGCTTGTGGAACTGGGTGCCATGGAACTCGTTCCCCAACAAACGCATGGGCAGTACACTGATGAGCTAAGTAAACTTTACTCCGAATTGGAGAGTTTGACTGAAGAGCAAGCCCAGACGCGTCGAACGATCTCAGAGGCACTCGGGGATTACGATCGCGAGAGCAACGATCTACTTGAGAGGGTCGATGAATTAGACGCCCACTTGGGACGGGTGATTTCCTATCGCGACGCTGTCTCGCTCGCGACGGAGAAGCTGAAATCGATCGCTAACGACGTGCATCGCGAATGGTCTGAATCTCTAAACGGAATCTGCGATGAGATGCTTTCAACCATAACCTCAGTATATAAATCTATCCGCTTTGCCGATGACCTCAGCTTCACCGTCGAAACCGGTGAACCGGCCGAGCTTTTGACGATGAGAGACATTACTAGCCGCCTGTCACTTGGAGCACGCGAGCAGTTGTTCCTGCTGCAGCGACTGGCTGTTAGTCGGTTTCTCTCGGATGCCGCAGTCAAATTGCCCGTGATACTCGACGATCCGCTAGTGACCTCCGACGACGACCGATTCTTGCGATTAATGCGATTTGTGATCGAGGGCCTTCCGGAGGAGCATCAAGTTCTCATGTTCAGTTGCCACAAACGGCGGCATGAATGGCTGCGCGAAGAACTCGGTGATCTCTTCGCCGAGAGAGTTCACTTGGTCCAACTGGAGCCAATTGAAACCGGAGACATATCTCTAGCCTCGGAGGTGATATCTCATGTCAACGAAAGCATTTGATCTAAACATTGAAGAGGTGCTGGAAAACTGGGAAGTTGAACATGCGGTCCGCGAAATTATTGCGAATGCATTAGACGAGCAATTCATTTCCCGGACGGCCGAGATCGAAATATCAAAAGACAATCTTGGAGATTGGCACATTCGTGACTTCGGACGCGGGCTTCAAATTGAACATTTCACCCTTAATGAAAACCCTGAGAAGTTCGGTGCTCTCACAGGAATTATTGGTAAGTTTGGGGTTGGCCTAAAGGACGCCCTTGCCACCTTCCATCGGAGAGGAATTGACGTCCATATCCGCTCCTCTTTTGGTACATTCGGGCTAAAGCAGGATCACAAATATGGCTTCGATGACATTGTGACTCTCCATGTCGAGTACGATGATTCCCCTACCAATACTCGCGGCACCGAGTTCATTCTGCACGGAGCGACGGATCTAGACATCGCGAAGGCCAAATCGCTGTTCTTGAGGTTTGCGGGAGACGAAATACTTGAAAGCAATATTTATGGGCAAATCCTGCAACGGCAAGGTAGCGTTGGTCGTGTCTACATCTCAGGAGTATTTGCGAGCGAAGAGCCGAATTTCCTCTTTTCTTACAACATAACGAATCTAACCCCCGCTATGAAAAAGAAACTCAACCGAGAGCGGTTAAACGTCGGGAGGACAACCTACGCGGAAAGAGTGAAGACTATTCTCAAGAATGCAAGAGGCAAGCCGGTCCAAGAACTCTTGGTAGATCAGGTTCGAAAGCGGGCAACCGGTGAACAGTCTGACGAAATGGCTTGGATCGAGATTAGCCAAATGGCGTTAAATCTAATGCATGAACAAACACCAGTGGCATATTTGACTGAGCGAGAACTTCAGTCTAGTCCCGATGTACTGGATAACGTCAGGTCGGACGGATACGAGGTAGTTGTGATTTCTGAGCAGCAGAAGATAAAACTTGACGCTCAGGTTCTCTCGGGGGGACCTCAAGTGCGCACACTAGAGACATACGTCCAAGAATATAATACGAGTTTTGAGTACAGCTTTGTTGACTACCGGAATTTGAGCAATGAAGAGCGCCGCGTCTACGACCTCACGCCAAGAATCGTTGCTCTTGTAGGAACTACTGGCAATCGAGTCCCGGAAGTTCGTATCTCTGAAACGATGAGAGTCACAACGGACAATACCCAAGGAGTTTGGGACTCGTCAATAAAGGCGATAGTAATTAAGCGTAACAAGCTCGCTTCTCTCGAGGGTTACGCCGCTACGCTTCTGCATGAAATGGGCCACGCAACGACGGGAGCGGTGGATGCAACGCGGGAATTCGAGGAAGTGCTAACGGGCTACCTGGGAAGAACGGCGACAATTGCGCTTGGAAATTAAGCCGAGTGATGACCGCGGTCGTCTTAGCGAAGAACCATGCGCATCGAAGATGCCTACGCAGCCTGGCGCCAAAAGAAAAAGAAAAATGGGTATCGCCCTAGAACAGAATCGAGCAGCACCAGCCGGCCGAGTCTGCAGGACTCGAGCGCGTTGCCGGGGAAAGATGTTTGTTAAGACGAGATTGTTGCAGCGGTGAGAGAAGACTGCCACGCCGACTAACTCGCCAGACCGGTGGAAGAGTCCGAATCCGGTATCTAGCGGCTGGGCTGCTGGCTTGTTTGTGTATGTTCGCGGGCGGGTGCGAGGACGAGGGTTGGTCTGTTGGAGGGACGAGACAGCGCGGCGGCCGAGCGTTCTTGCGGGGCTTTACTACCGAGGCGGATGAATGCGGCCTCTTTTGAACCGCAGGAGGAGATAGCGGCTTCCATGGCGGCGCCGGCGACGCGGCTGAGGTAATCATGGAGTTGCTCGTCTGCTTCGATGGTCAGGATTTCGTCCGGGAGAACGACCGCGTTTGGGGTGGTTGACCGATTGTTGCCGTTGATGATGGTGAACGGTGCAAGGGTTGCGGTCGAGATGTCGTCGTCCGGAGTGGTGCGGTTGAGAGCGAGTAGGGCTGTCATGGATGTTGCCTCTGAAGTGGTCTGTTGATCGGTGCTGATTTGCGGGTTGGCGGTGACGGGGTCAAGGGCAAAAAGGCTGAGCTGGGGTGGGGCTGTGTACGGGCGAGCTTTTCTTTGCGTCTGCAGGGCGAGCATTTCTAGGTAGTCGAGATCGAGTGTCTGGTCGGGCTTGATTATGAGGCGCCATTGGCGAAAGTTGCGGAGCTGGTGCGCGAGGTCGAGCAGCCAGGCGGGGTATTTACTTTGCGTGCCAGGTTCTGCTTGTGTGAGTTGATTGGAATCGGTGTCTGCGAGTGGAGACACTGGAGCAGCGTTGCTGTCCGTGTCGGCCCTAAGGGCAGTAACCTCAGTGGCCATGTTTGTAGTTTGGTTACTGCTTGTCATTAGAAAGGATTGTTCCGGTTTCGGTGCTAGTTGTTTTGGGCCGAGAGTTAATTGATTTGGTTATGCCATTTCAGCCATTACCGCAAGCAAAATGTTGGCAACTATTATGCCGTGGCTGAGTGACTGTTGACGCCCTTAAATTTGCTCCTCGTCCTCCTCTTCAGTCACCCTCAGTGACTCACCACCATTCCCACGGACACGCGCTGTTCCTTAGCTCTAGAGTTGGTTAACGAGGACTATTGGCGCGCTGTCGTTGATAAGCAGGACGTTCATGGCATTACGGCGGTAAGTTGAAGTACGTTCAAATTCCTAGTGGAGCCAGCTGCCTTCCTGTGTGATTAGAGATCCTGGTGATGGTCGTCTTGCGTTTTTGATGGAGTAGCTGGTTGAGCCGGGGGCAATCGTTTCTCCGCGCGCGACGAGTTTGAGAATCTCGGCATCGAGTTCGGCTGTGGTTACGAGGAATCGTTCGTTTTCGTCTGAAGCAGTCCAGCTTACGAAGAGCGGCATTACGTTGGCGTGTACCAGCTTGATTGGGGTTACGGCTGTTATGGAGTAATCGGGCGGAAGGATGACGAAGTCGTCCGGCGAAGGCAGCTCGCAGAGCGCGTAAGCGGGGACGTAGAGTGCTGATGGTTCGAAGCTGGAGATCTTGAAAGTTCTTGAGGAGGCGCAGGCGCGCAGCGTGATGTCATTCATCAGCTCGAGCAGCTCGGTGGCGCGATCGGGAGTGAGATCGATGATGGTGATGATTTCCTGGTGAGGGGAAGTGACCTGGGGGATCTGGGTAGTATGAAGAGCGATATTCAGGGACATGATGGTTTCTTGACAGGTCGTTGGATAAGTCTTGATTCCTCGTTCTGCTTCTGGATGGTGTCGATGGCTTGAACGTTAAATGCGGAGAGAGCAGCCGAAAAGTCCTATCTAAGAGGAATCGGGTTCAGGTGGCACGTTCAATTGATTTTCCGCGTTGGTGAGATTCGGAATGACCGCACAGTGGAATGTATTTCCTTCGGTCGAAAGTAGAATTACGGAGCGCTTTTCATGCTCAATATTCACGCTCAAAGGACTACGTATCCGGTGGAGTTGAAACGCGCGAAGGTAGATACGATTGGTCCAGAGAATGATTGCTGGCTTCACGACACTACGCGTGAGGCTGGGATAGCGATTGCAGCCTGGGAAATCACGGGGAGTCTTTGGAGCGGAGTGAAGCGGGTCAGGTGGATGTCGCCGAAACTGCATTATTTAGGTTTGACTAAAGCGAGGTTCCCAAGACATCCATTGTATTTGTGAAGTGAAGCCTCAGCCGCTGTAGGCAGGTGTTTCGTTCATGCGCTGGCGAATGGTTTCCGGTGGTATGGCTCTTAGGTTCGTGGAGTCAAGCATGGACCAGATACGTGAATAGCGGCCGTTGGTTTGGTGATCTCGAGTGATGTGAGTGAGACCGAGAATTGATTTCTTATCACCCACGCTGCGGGACTCGTGTTCTGAGAAAAAAGCACAGCCATACGGCGATACAGTATGGATAGTGCAGAGGTTATTCTTTAGGAACTTACAGGCGCCATCGGCGCCGCGTTGTGGTACGAGGGTGGGGATTCCCTCTTGTCGGTTGTCTCTCAGGACAATTGCTCCGGGACTAGCCAAAAGGTTTTCGCGGGAGAATTCCATGACGTCGGTGTAGCCGAGGTGACGGGCAATGCGGGGCACGTCGTCAGGAATAAGCATGCCGGGCAGGTTACGGCAGTTGTTGGCGCAGGCAGAGCATGAGCATGTTGTCCTGGGGAAGCCGAATTCGGTGCGTTGTTGATCCACGGTGTCGATTAGGGGTTGATAAGGTGCAGAGAGTTAAGTTGAAGTCGCGGGGTTCGGGCCATACTTCCTCAATTTCGATTTCCTCTTCCGCTCCGCAGTAAGGGCAAGCATTCATCTGCGTAAGCACGGATGTTCGGAGTGCAGGATCGTCAGTAGAGCTTCAGACGCACCTTTTCCCCGGTAGCTGATTTGACAGTAATTTCTGACGGTGTGAGGGTGCCCAGGTTTGGTTGATTGGGGTGGTAGATCCTTTTTGGGTTAACGAACTTGCCGTCGTGTTTGTAGTGGTAGGTTACAGCGATGATCGGAGCAGTTTGATCCTTGAAAAAGCGGCTGAGTTCGTAGCGGGTGTAGTCGTGGGGAACGCAGTTGCCGATGATTGAGCGAATGATCTCGCTTACGGAGTTACGGTATGACTCTTCCTGAGGATCGTAGTCGTTTTCATCATTCGCGCTGAAACCGGCCCAGACTTGGTTATCGAGGAAGCCCATTATGTCGTCAGTGCCGACTGTAAAGTCGACGTCGTAGGCATCGCAGCTGCTGGAGTCAGTGAATGCGAAGACAGGAGTTTTGGTTACAGGTATCCATTCTGTTGGTGGCTGGTGGTCGTCGTAGGAGATGCCGTAAGCGCCGGGTTTGTAGAACCAGTTGTGTTGGGGATCGCCTTCGGGTTTCCACCA
>JBGTCM010000090.1:0-11347 GCA_041748795.1 Pyrinomonadaceae bacterium | reverse complement strand
CGCCACGAATACTGCTTTCAATAACCTTACTAGTCTCCTTTATTCCGTCATCAATTTCGGCAGGAGCTAGTTACACGTCTTCCAGAGGAGCGAAACCTTGACGTCTCAAAGTAAAGGCCGGCGAATAGCAACCTGGATCCTAACGATTCTAATCAGCTTGCTATTCATTGTTAGCGCTATCTTCAAGTTCATCGGACCGCTGGAGGTCATTCAGGCGACGGAGAAGTGGGGCCTGCAGAACCACCTCACGCTCATCGCCGTCGGTGAGCTGGTCAGCGCGGTGCTCTTTCTGATTCCCCGGACACACTCGTTGGGAGTTTTACTGCTGTCGGCGTACATGGGCGGGGCCATCGTCACACACATGCAGAACGCAGAGCCTTATTACGTTCAAGCTGTGCTGTTGGTTGTGATTTGGATCGTTGGTTATCTGCGTCACCCGGAGTTGCTCCAAAGCTTTCAAGGTGAGACGGACTAACCCATTACAGAATCGCTTTCCGCTCGGTTCTGCTGAAACTGAGGTCTCAGCGCCAAAGGCGTGAAATGTGACAGCCTGGGGCAACGCCCCAGGTTAAACGTGACTGAATCCTGAAAGCGCTGAAGGCGCGGAATCCGTAAACCTCGTCGAAACCATAGTGATTGCTTTGCGTGCAAGATTATTTCGCGCCTTCAGCGCTAAGAGATTTCAACTGACTCAACCTGGGCCGTTGGCCCAGGCTTTCCCATTTCGCGCCTTTGGCGCTGAGATCCGAGCATTCCTCTCAATTACGTTACTTCTCTCGTTTATTCCGTCATCAACAGCGGGCCAAGCCAGCGCGCCAACCGAACGCACGCATATCAGAGTAAATCAACTCGGTTACGACCTCCCCGTTCCGAAGTTGGCTTTGGCTTTTGCAAACGCGTCCATGCCGGATCGATTTACTGTCGTTAACACGCAGACTCAACAGACAGTCTTTACCGGCAGCGCAAAACCCCTTGCGGGTAGGTGGGGAGCTTTTGAGCATCATGTTGAGCTCGACTTCTCCAAACTCAAAACTCCGGGCCGTTACTTCATCAACTTTAACGATTCGCGGTCGCCGCAATTCGAGATTCGAAATGCGGTTTATCGAGAGGTACCCGATCAGAGTCTTGAGTTCATGCGCCAACAGCGCTGCGGCTACAACCCCTGGGTTGATGCTGTTTGCCATTCCTTCGACGGGCGCACAGCGTATGGCCCATTACCCGCCGGCACTTACCTGAAGGCAAGTGGGGGTTGGCACGACGCCGGCGATCTGCTGAAGTATCTGCTTACTTCCAGCAATTCCACCGCACAACTACTCCTGGCGTATGAAATGACACGGCCCTCAACCCGACCTCGCGTCTTCAAGGATCGGTTTAATGCCTGGGGCCAGCCTCGCGCCAATGGAATTCCGGATTTGCTCGACGAAGCGCGTTGGGGACTCGATTGGCTGTTGCGTTTGCATCCCTCGCCGGACCAGCTTTACCACCAGGTGGCCGACGATCGAGATCATCGCGGCTGGCGCCTTCCGCAGAATGAAACGGTGGATTACGGTTGGGGACCGGGCAGCTATCGGGTCGTCTATTTCGCAGATGGTAAGCCGCAGGGCCTGCGCCAGTACAAGAGTGAATCCAACGGAGTTGCGAACCTGGCCGGACGTTATGCCGCGGCCATGGCTCTCGGTTATCAAATCTGGAAAAGAGATCCTCAACTAAAGAATTACGCCGAAACGCTTTTGCGCGCCGGACAAGAGGTCTACTCGCTGGGCAAGGCAAGAGAGGGAGTGCAACAGGGAAACTCATACGGCGCGCCTTACCGATATGCGGAAACCACCTGGGCCGACGACATGGAGTGGGGTGCCGCTGAACTATTCCGGGCCACGGGGGAACAGCAATATCTAAACGATGGCACGCGCTACGCTCGACTGGCGGCCGCAGAGTCGTGGATGGGACGCGAGGAGGCGGGACATTACCAGTTTTACCCGTTCATGAACCTGGGCCATTTCAGGCTTCACGATCTCGTTAAGCCGGCCACCAGGAAAGTGCTGGCTGGCTATTACCGTGAAGGGCTGGAGCGCACAGTTCGCGCCGGAGAAACTAATCCTTACAACATTGGCGTGCCTTTCATTTGGTGTTCAAACAACCTGGTCGTTGCGCTCGCTACACAGGCGATGCTTTACGAAAGAATGACAGGCGATTCCCGTTATCGTGAGTTCGAGCTCAAGCAAACCGATTGGCTCCTCGGTCGAAATCCCTGGGGCACTTCAATGATCACAGGGATTCCGGCCGGCGGAATTTACCCGCGCGATGTGCATTTGATGACCGTGGCAATTCTTAAACGGCCGGTAGTAGGGGGAATAGTTGATGGCCCCGTTTATAAAAAGATATTTCAGTCGCTACGAGGTGTAAGTATCACCGAACCCGATCCGCTCGCCGCTTTTCAGGATGATCGCGCCGTCTACCATGACGACATCAAAGACTATGCATCGAATGAACCGACAATGGATGGAACGGCTTCTGCCATCCTCTTGTGGGCACTGAAAGCAGGACGCTGAGTTATGCAACTCTTGTTTCTTCTGCTTCTGCTTTTGGCACCTTACTCAATCCTATCCCTGGCGGGCGTCTGGATTCCCCGGTTCAAATTGCCTCGGACTGTGAGGGCCAGGGTAGGCCTGTCAATTTTCTTTGCCTTCGCAGCAATCGGTCACTTCATTCGGACCGAACAAATGGCGGCAATGTTGCCCCCATGGGCGCCGTATCGGGTCGAGTTGATTTATGTCACTGGAGTGTTGGAGTTTCTCGGCGCCATTGCCGTCTGGGTTCCTTCGCTAATGAGGCTAACCGGCGTCTGCCTGATCCTGATGCTGATTTGCGTCCTGCCGGCCAATATCTATTCTGCAATTGAGCGGGTCGACTTTGGTGGTCATGCAAGCGGCCCAATTTATCTGCTGTTGAGAATCCCCTTTCAACTCTTCGTCATATGGTGGACATATCTGTCGACCGAACAAAATTGGTTTCATAACGATTGACATCCCGCGCGCCTTGGCATAAGAACGTTCCCGCTTTCTCTGATTTAGTCGCTCAATAAATTCCGACTGAATCTGAACATCCTCATTTCGGCGTAAAGGAGCCCCCAATGAACCTCCGAAGAACTTTTATGCTGTGTTCGGTGTGCTTGATTTTATTAACCTCGGTTGCCGGTCGCAGTTTTACTTTCACCCAGAGTGCTGCTCCACCGTCACCCGTCCTGGTCTTGAGCGGTCAGGAGCCCTTTGAAGCGAACCGGAAAGCCTGGACGCGTTATAGATACTTTGTCTATAACTCAACCGCTTTTCCGAATGAACTTTTTGCCGCTGCACCCAATCTACCGCCTTGTGGATCCAACACCAAGGCATCGCGTACGTGGGTAGACTTTTATGATTCCAGGGGGAAGAGACTGAACGCATTCTGCGCGCTTGCCAAATCCAGTGACCTTAACTTGATATGGTTTGCGCTCGAGCAGGACGTCGTTCCTCCCAGCTATGTCTATATCGAGCTCACCGATCGGCAGACGAACACTAAGTACAAATCGAATCTGGCGGACACAACCGAGTGAGTTTGCCGCAGGGGCTTTCCGAATTGCAGAAGCTAATGTCAATCTCTCGGGTAGTTGCACTTAGAATCAAGCAAGCAATACAGAACCCAGCGCGGTAGCGCGGGATCCTTCAGGCTACTCCAAAACAACTAGCCTTTTAACGATTACTTTTGGCATCCCGCGCTACCGCGCTGGGTTCTGTAATTGATCAGCGAAACTGCATTAGTAGCGGTAGTTCGCAGCCCGTATCCACGAAAGCGCAAATAAGTAAGCGTGGGTTACACTGCGACGCATGGATTGGATTGACATAATTCAGTGGCCGGCAATGGCAGTCACTGTGGTGGCCGCCTGGCTAATAGCTTCGCAGAGGAAGTTCAAACGAAACTGGGCCTTCTGGCTGTTTCTGCTGAGCAATGTGCTATGGATGGTTTGGGGTTGGCACGACCGTGCCTATGCATTGATTTGCCTGCAACTCTGCCTGGGATTCCTTAACATACGCGGCGCCATGAAAAATCGTGCCGGTGGTTAATCCAGAAAGGGTTAGTCGGAACAGTAGATTCTGTTTCGTTGCTTTCCTGGGCTGGTGCTTCCTCTGGCATTCGCGACGTCCACTTCTCTCAGATTACAAACGGATCCTGTTATCGAATCTCTATGTCGGCGACTACTGGAATATGATCTGAAGCCAAGGTGCTGACTACCCAGGCTTTTTTGATTTTGAACTTATCGGTGCGGCGCGTGAAAATGTAATCGATGCGCTTAACCGGCTTGTCTGCCGGGTAACTCAATCCCGCGTCTTTGGCCCGGCCATGCACCCACGCATCTTCAAAACCCGCTAGCATTAACTTATAGGTCTTACCAGTCGGTTCATCGTTGAAATCACCAACAACGATCAGCGGTCCCTTCACGTTCTCAAGAAATTTCAACATCTGTTCGGCCTCAAAGAGACGACCGTCATCAAACTGGTAGTCGAGATGCGTGGTTACGAAGTTGATTATCCTGCCTCCACCGGCATCCAGCTCAACGCGAAGCATACCTCTCCTTTCGGCCTCGCGACGGTTCTCGTATTTACGATGATCGATCTGCCGGATTGGAAAACGAGATAAAATCGCGACTCCGTATTGGCCGCCTTGATAATCAAGATTGTGCGCAAAGGCATACTGCATTCCCGTCAGTCCCGCGAGCTCCACAATCTCGTCGCGGCCTTCAGTGCGTTTGACGCCGCGATCCACTTCCTGCAAGCCGACTAAATCAGGCTTCTCTCTCTTGATGACGTCGGCAATGCGTTGCAAATCAAGCTTCTTATCCATTCCGACGCCAACATGAATGTTGTAAGTCATGACGCGAAGGCTTTTCTTTGCTGCGGGCGAAGCCCCACCGCTGGAGGTAAATGATGTGACGATGCAGACCAGCAATAATAAAAGCACGACGGAAACTACACTGCGCGGCAGGTCGGCACTCTGGGAGCCTTCAGTTTTTACTTTTGTCCTCATTGCAATCCCTGATACGGAATGGGTAGCTCAGTCTATGAAGTATCGGGTTCCCTTGACTATCTCTCAGGTCCCGGGGAATGCGCGGCCTTGCACAAAAAAGTAAAATTAAGGGTTCGCGAAGCGGTATCAGAACCGGAAGCGGTAGCGACCGGGTCACCGGTGGAAGAAAAAGCCAAGAATTTCACTGTTAACCATCGCTTTCGTAGATGAGCCGCGACCCGGTAGCTATCGCTTCCGGTTCTGATTTATTCGGCTTCGCCGACTGTTTGTGCAAGCCCGAGGCCAGTCATCCTTCCCGACCTGAGAGCTAGTCAAAGGCTCTCTTAAAGTCCCGGTTTGTGCAACCGCGAAGTCCCGGTTTGTTGGAGCCGCAAAGTTCTTGTTTGTGAAACCTCGGCCGGCATTCTAACATGGCATCTCTTGTTCAATTCCAAACCGCCTTTCCAACGGAGCAAGCTGAAGCTTGAGCTCTGACCCACTTCAAATCCTGTCTCTCGTGGCTGCGGCATTTGTCGCCGGAGTGATCAATTCGATTGCCGGCGGCGGCACGCTCATAACATTCCCGGTTTTGCTTTGGATGGGTCTCGACGCCAAGGTGGCCAACGCCACCAGCACCGTAGCTTTGTGGCCGGGGCTGTTCGGCGGCCTGTTTGGCTACCGAAAAGAATTGGAGAACAGTTCAGCGATTCTTCTGCGGCTGGGGATCACCAGTGTAATCGGAGGTGCGATTGGCGCCTGGCTTCTAATCTGGACGCCGTCTCCGATCTTTGCGCGCCTGGTTCCCTTTTTGATTCTGTTCGCCACGATCCTGTTCATGGCCCAGGGCGGAATTAATCGTCGCTTGCATCTTCAGCCAATTGTGGCCCAACCGAAAGCGGGTTGGTGGTTAGGAGCCATCGTCTTTCAGTTTTTCTCGTCCATGTACGGAGGTTATTTTGGCGCCGGCAACGGCATTCTCATGCTCGCGGCCCTCGGCCTTTTGGGTTTGCACGATATTAACCGCGCTAATGGAGTCAAAAACTTCCTGGGTATCTGTATCAACAGCATCGCCGTATTGAGTTTCGCATTAACGGATCTTGTGGTCTGGCCCATCGCGCTGATGATGGCGGGCGCCGCTTTGATTGGTGGTTACGCCGGTTCGAAGGGCGCTGTGCGGGTGGGACAGAGCGTTGTGCGCAGAGCGATTGTGGTGATCGGGTTCGTGATCACATTTGTCATGGTCTGGGAACTCTGGCATTAACACTCTCCTTGCTGTAGACGCCCTCCTTGGAGTGCGGCGGCTTGACGCCGCTTTTCTTAATCAACATTGGTGTTACATCGCAGGATATTTCAGGATCGGCCAAAGCGGCGTCGAGCCGCCGCACTCTAAAGAGGCGCCCTTTTATGAAACCCTCAAAACTTCAGCGCGAGTTTTTTACGCGGCCAAATGTTCTTACGGTCGCGCGCGAACTACTGGGAAAACTTCTCGTGGTTCCAGCGCGTGGTGGACGCCGGGTCTCGGGTATCATCGTTGAGGCAGAAGCTTATCGTGGTCCCCAGGACCGTGCGGCCCATTCATTTGGCGGTCGCAGGACGAAGCGAACTGAGCCCATGTATGGAATTGGCGGCACTGCCTACGTCTTCTTTGTTTACGGGATGTACAACCAATTCAACGTTGTCACCAATGTTGCAGACACGCCTCACGCAGTTTTGATTCGTGCCCTTCAACCTGTTGAGGGAATTCAGTTGATGCGTAAGCGGCGGCACCAGCAACCGGACCACAATCTTACAAATGGTCCAGGCAAACTTTGTATCGCCCTGGACATTGATCGTCGACTGGACGGCGCTGACTTGCTTGGCAATCGCGTTTGGCTCGAAGAAGGTGAACGAAT
Source organism: Pyrinomonadaceae bacterium (assembly GCA_041748795.1). Taxonomy (GTDB): domain Bacteria; phylum Acidobacteriota; class Blastocatellia; order Pyrinomonadales; family Pyrinomonadaceae; genus PSRF01. The sequence continues at coordinate 4,418 of JBGTCM010000090.1, read as the reverse complement.
CGCACGTTCGCGAATAATGTCCGGCCCGCGAATAGGAATCGATTATGCCGAAGAATGGGTTGATAAGCCCTGGCGCTTCTGGATCAAAGACAATCCCTTTGTTAGCAGGTGACATCATAAGATCCATTCCCGTTTAGTTCGGGCACTAGTGCCCGAACTAAACGGGTACTTACTTATCGAAGGTTCATCTTTTCTAGTCGCTGCCGTAGCGAATTTCCATGTGACGAATGCGGTAACTGGCGACGACCAGTACGATAGCGGTGACCACGATGAGGCTCGGTATGGCGATCCATGCCGGCGTCGGCTCGGCAACCACGGCGAACGGTCCCTCCGAGACCGGGACTGGGGCAAGCGAATTGAGGTAATGGATCACACTGATTTTTTTCAATAGCGGCGGCATAAGGAAGTTGAGCCACTCCCAACCGTAAAGAACGATGGCCGGAATAATTGGATTTCGGAAGAACAAGCCCACCACCAGGAAAAACGCTCCGTAACCGATGCAAGCAAGTATTGTGATTCCGGCGTAAGTCAGCAGTTGGCCCAGCCCGGGTCCGTCAAAAAAGAACCGCCCGCTCTCCGATGGGAAATGCGGCACGTAGAGCAGGAGCATGCAAACGACAGTAGTAGCCGTGAAGAGAATGATCGAGGTTGCCAGCCCGGAGAAGTATTTCCCTATCACCAGCACCTCACGCCTCACAGGACTCAGAAAATAGAAGTGCAGACTTCTGTCGATGATATCTCCTCGAAAGAGGTTCATAAAAATCCAGGCACAACCGAAGAAGACGACCGTTCGCAATATCAATCCGCCGTAGTAGACAGCGAAAATCTGGTTGTAATTCGTGAAGTCTTGCCATTCACGGCCGGGCGGGGTAAAGGGCGCGAGCAATGCCAGCGGCCCGATCGGCAATAGCGCCAGCAGGTAAAGCAATATCGATCTTCGGCCGAGAAAGTTTTTCTCAATCTCGAGACGAAAGATGGCGCGAATCTGCCGAAACCAAAGCGACCACGGCAATGGCTGCTTCCCCGGTTTAGCTGGTTGGATGTCTGCAGTTGAAGTGCTCATAACTTTTTGGAGTGCGGCGGCTTGACGCCGCTTTCTGTAACTAGTTGCCCGCGAAAAGCTGCGTCAAGCCGCAGCACTCCATATCAGGAACTTCCTTCCGAACCGATCAGATACTGGTAAACAGCACTCAGATCGTCATCTACCGGTGCGACCGATTCGATATTGATTTCGCCTTCGGCAACGACGCGATTCAGCAGCAGATAAAAGCGGTCTGCGTCTTTGGTTTTTACAAACAACCCGAGACGATCGTCGTGCAAACGCGCCTCGACCACGTGGTCCTGATCAAATACCTGCGCAGCCAGCCGGGAAGGCTTATCGCAACGAATGAAAATCTGCATCGGATGCTCTTCCATTTCATCGCGAACTCCGTGAATGTTACCCTCCGCCACCACGTAACCGTTGTTAAGCAGAATCACGCGGTCTGACATCATGTCGACCTCGTGCAATATGTGGCTGGAAATAATCAGGTGTAAGCCGTCCGCCGCCAGTTGACGAAACAGCGCAATCGTTTCAGCGCGGACCATCGGATCGAGTCCGTTCAACGGCTCGTCGAGAATCAACACTGCCGGCTGATGGGCGATTGCCTGCGCCAGCCGAATGCGCTGCCGCATTCCTTTACTGTAAGCCGCAACCTTTCTGTCCGCAGCCTCCAGCAAACTCACTCGCTCGAGCGCCGTAACCGCAAACTCGTCGGCCTGTTTTCGGTCCATTCCATGGACCAGCAAAAATGACTTAACGAACTCGCGTCCGGTTAGTCCTCGGGGGAAAGAGTCAAACTGTGTGCAATAACCAAGCTTACGGAAGAGCTGCTCAGGCTGGTCCGTGGGGATATCGAGAATGGTGATCCTGCCCCGGCTGGGTCGTAGCAATCCCGTCATCAGATTCATCAACGTCGACTTCCCCGCCCCGTTTGGTCCAACGAGGCTGGTGATGCCGGGTGCAATCTGAAGATTCACACGATTAACGCCGAGTATCTCCCCATAAAACTTGGAGACATCGTCGAAGATAATCATGTGAGAAGAGTCGTTCATTTAAGACAAAGCCCGAATTTGTAAAAGCAAACTGTTAGTTTGCGATTCGATCGTTACCACTAAGCTGGCATCTAATCACGGTCCGCAAACTAACAGTTTGCGTTACCCTCGAAATCCGAAATTCATCGCACCACTTCATACGCCTTGACCTTCCTCGAAAGCAGCGCGAGGCAAATCACCGAGATCAAAAACAACACAGTCCATGAGGCAAGCAGCGGCGGCTCGTTTAGTGCTATGCGCGTTGCGACCTCGCCGTCGAAATCCGTCACAAAAGTAGTGGCCAGCTGAAACTGCCCAAAGAGTCCGAGAGTAATATTGCGCATGTTCGCGTTAATGCTGACCAGGCTGCCCCAGCGCGTCCGGAATAATTGATTTACGACTTCTCCGAAAACCGAAGGGATGAAAAACAAACCAAGCAAAGCAGCGCTGGCTATTACCCTCCACTTAACGAGCGCCGAAATCGCCAACGAGAGCAGAGCTAACAAAATTATCCAGACCACACTGCTGATGAAAATCGCCCCCGCTATCGAGAGGTTGTTGGCGAACCAACTCGCTCCTTGCAGGTACGACTGGAATGCAAACAAAAGCAACTGCGGCATCCAGGTCATCGCCGACAGCAGAATCAAAAGCACGGCCATCTTGCCGAGGACATACTCCGACCGCGAAAACGGACGGCAAAGGTACAGCGGCAGAGCGTTGTTTCTAACGTCGCGCGCAACCAAAGGTGGTCCAACCAGGAGCGTCACGAAAAATGCAAATCCGTTTTGTATGCTGGTAAACGTCATAAAGAATGACGCGTCAATCGGCAGCAACTCCCGTACGTTGACCTGCAGGATCGAGAGAGCGTTTACATTGTGATGCAGGTAGATAAGTATGGCTTCGACGAGGAGCGGAATGAAGCAAAACACGAAGAACGCCGTGAAGAGCTTCGACTTGAAGACGTCGCGGAAGGCATGACGCGGGATCACCATGAACCGGTTCCAATCCGGCGTCAGCTTTCCAAGAAACTGCTTGTAGGTCAGCTCATAAACCGCCATGACCGTTCTCCATCGCTTTCAGGAAGATGTCTTCCAACGAATCGCGCTTATAACTCAATCGCCGGATTTGCAAACCATGCTCGGAGGCCACTCGATATAGATCGCGCACCTCAATGCCGCCCTGCAGAACGATCTTTACGCGATGGTCACCGGTGACTGCGTACTCGCAGCCCAGTTTTTCAATTGACTGCACAAACTTGTCCTGATCGCCGCGGGTCTCCAGTAGTAAAAACTTGCGATTTGATTTCCGCTCTTCCTCGAGATTGCAGTAGACCGCCAGCCGGCCGTCTTTAAGAATCAAAATCTCCTCGCAGCATTCTTCAACGTCGCGGAGCAGATGCGAAGACAGCACGATGTTGGCCTTACCACTATCGCGAATCTCGCGTACCAGCTTGATCATTCTCTGACGCGCCGGCGGATCGAGTCCGTTGGTCGGTTCGTCGAGAAAGATCAGACGCGGCCCGTGCACGATTGCCTGGGCCAACTTGGCCAGTTGCTTCATACCCAGCGAATAGGTATCCAGACTGCGATAACGCGCTTCGCCGAGGCCGACATAAAACAACGCTTCGTGGGCCCGTTCGAGAGCCGCCTCGGAAGGCAAGCCTGAGAGCTCAGCCATCAATCGCACGAACCGCACGGCGCTCATCTTGGCGATGAACGAATCGCGCTCAGGCATGTAACCGATAAGAGATCTGATTTGCTTTGCGTCGGTGGTGATGTCGCGGCCGAAAATGTGGGCCGTGCCCGAGGAGGGCTCATGAAAACCAAGGAGCGTGTGAATGAGCGTCGTCTTGCCGGCGCCGTTGGGTCCAAGCAAGCCAATCGCGCGACCACGCAATTCGCCTTGCAGGTTTTGCAGGATTGGCCGGCCGCCAAACGTGACGCTCAGGTCGTTGAGATCGATGACCGGAGCAAAGTTCGCGGGATCTTTGAGTCGTGCCTGTTCCAGAGGTGTTGTCGCTACCGCCATCGTGCAGACTTTATATCCGTGTTCTGATAATTCCAAACGAACGCGAGGCCGAATGCCGTACCCATCAGTATGAATGCACCGATGAATGCAAACGCTTCCGCCGCCCCTAAAGTTCTACCGATTGCCAAAATCCCGATCAAAAAAACCGGAATGTTGATAATCAAAGCAGATGCGAGCGGGAAAAGCGCCGCGGGCCGGCAACCGCCCAGGCGTTTCCTTAACCAGAACAGAGATGGCGCATACGCCAGCGAGAAAAGCAACGCGGCGATGATCAGTGAAGTGATCGTTGCACCTTTTATGTCTGCCATGCTCAGCGC
>JBGTCM010000089.1:0-5825 GCA_041748795.1 Pyrinomonadaceae bacterium | reverse complement strand
CCACCCGCGCGCCGGTTGATGCCAGACCCGGTTGAGCCTTGCGGCAGTTTTTCTGTGGTCGCCAATTCAGGATTCAATGCTTCAAGTCCCGCCGGAAGCGGATCAACCAGGGCAACGTGATAGCGACGCGCCGGGTTCGAGATCGCCAGCCGCACGCGCACTCGCGCACCCGCCCTGATGGACCACGTCCCATCGGGCTCAAGTCGCACATCTGCCGGGTCATCTATCGCTTCATACTTACGCTCGACCATAAAACCGTAATCAGCCGCCGCAAGTTTTAGATTCGCCGGTGCGTATTTCGTTCCAATACGGAAGTAAAGCCGTCCTTCGCCCTCCTTTGCGATAGTCAGATTTGCCGGTGCTGCCGCTGTGCGTTCAACCAGAAGTTGCATGGGAAGATTCAGTCGTTGGCGATCAACCGATCGGCCTTTGAAAATTTGTTGGCCCGCATAGCCGTTCCCGAGCCAAACGCGCGCTACGAAGTCAGGCGTCGCTGCTTCATATGTTGAGAAGTAACGATCGAGCGCCAGCAGAATAAAAACGTTCTCCTGTGTGTTGGTCCACCGGCCGCGGGTGCGACCTGAAAGCAGGCCGCGCACCAGTTTTGGAATGATCGTGCTCTGCGGCTGGTCACCGATCAGAGCTTCAAGAATAACCCCGTCTGTCCGACGGTTTGAGTGAAGAACCGTAAAGGCACCGTCCCTGTAGGAGTCGGCGAAGTGCGCAGCGCCGGCCGTTTCGGTGACGCGATTGTTCAGGTGGCGCCGAATCATCTCGACTTCCCTCACAGATCCCGGGTCGCCAGACAACACCGGCAAAAGCCAGCCAAGTGATTCGAGTGGTAATTTGTCAACACCGCCTGAATCGCTCACAAGCTTGCGGGCCTTAGCGGCGTCGCGGTCATTCATCAGGAAGCGCACATACAGCGCGTAAGCCTGAATCGCGCGCCGCGACTCAAAGGTGTAAGAGTCAGGAATCTTTTGCTCGATTGTGCGCAGGTAGTTCTGCGAATTCGTCAGCATGTTTGCCGGGACAGCGAAGTCTTTGGACTGCGCTCGAACGAGTGCGTGCGCAACGTGGACCGATACGTACGGAAACGAAGCGTCACCTCTGCTCCAGAACCCAAACCCGCCGTCATCGTTCTGCAAACCTTGCAGCACCGTTAGATCAGCGTTCACCGCATCGCGCATCGCTTGCGGCGACGGCAGATCTTTCGTTTTGAAAGCGGTGAGCACGTCTTTGAGTGCCGCAATGCCGATTACGCGTGAAGCGATCTGCTCGGCGCAACCATATGGATAGTTGAAGAGGTAGATAACTGCATCGGTGAGTTCCTGGAGCTGTGTTGAGGCAGTCGTGATTTCGAGTCCACCAAATGTCTTGACGGCATCGGCGGGCGCCTTCACAGGTTGGGCGATGCTGCCGGTATCAATGACGCCATACGTCGCGAACGCTTCGGTCGTCGCGGGCGTGTAAACGGGAAGCGAACCCTCCGCGGCGTCTATTCTGACGCCGGAAGAAGCGGCGATCTGGAAACGCAGTATGCCGGGCTTGACGGCGAAAATTGGGAAACGCACCTCGACGCGATCGTTGGCAGGCACAGTTACTCGACGCCCTGCGCCTTCAGTTAGCTGGACATTGGACGCGCGCACAGCGACGTTTACGCTCATCGCCTGGTCCGTTTGATTTTGCAGGACCACAGGCAGCTCGGCAGTGTCGCCGTAGTTCAGGAAACGCGGCGCCGATGGCCGGGCCATGAGCTGCTTGCGCGCTGTGATTGCAGATTCACCTGACCCTGCAAATTTTCCACCGGCAACGGAGATCGCCATCACGCGATAGCGCGTTAGATTATCGGGCAGTTTTACTCTGACCTGCGCACGACCGTTTGCGTCGGTCGGTAGTGATGCGGCGAACACGGCCAGGGCGTTAAAGTTTTGCCTGACGGCTATCTTAGATGGAGTTGTGGCCGTGCTATAGGAGGACGCCGTTACGTTTACACTCTGTTGCTCGACCATAAAACCCTTAGCATCACGACCGTTAATGGGGAGCGCCATAATCGTCGCCGCCGGTGGGGCATTTGGTGGAGGAGGAAGCTCGCCGCTACCTTGTCCTACCGCTTCAGGATTCGCCAACTTCACTCTTTCGCGCAGGTGATAGTCACTAACGTCTTCGTCGCGTTCGGGGTAAAAAACGGTTAGCGGATCATCGAGCTTATAATCCGTAAGCGCCAGTACGGACTCGTCCACAACTATCACGGCTGTATCGGTACCCCCCACGCCTCGCCCGTTTGCGTCTTTCACTTCGACGTCAACCACGGTCTCACCGCCCGGCTCAAGCGCAGTCTCACGCGGCGTCGCCTTAACAGTCAGACGTCGCGTGGCGGGCGGGATGTCTAACTTAATCTCGCCGGAAGCGAAGGCCGGACGCTTGGGCAAACTCACGAGCGCATTGCCTTCATCGTCCACGCGCACCGCGGCACCAACAAGGTCAACCTGCACGTACACATTGGGCGTCATCGCCTCTTCGATTGGTATGCGCAGGGTGTAGGAGTTTTCCGGCATAGTAAATCGCTCGGTGCGCAGAAGCCCGGAACGTCTTATCGTCAAGACGCCTTCCGCCGGGGCAAACGGAGACTGGACCAGAATTTCCGCCACATCATTGGCGCTGTAGTTTTTGCGCCCGGGAATAAGTTCGACTTCCTCCTGTTCGACCTCACGTTGTGGCGGCAACTTTCCGCCGGCAACCCACAACGACAGCTCACTCTCATTCAAGCGCTCCCGGTCGTCGCGTACGCGAGCAGTCAGCCGGTACATGCCGCCTTCCTTTGTTTGAAAACGCGCGCTCACTGCGTCTGCCCCACTCGTCAAAACCTGCTCCTGCTGGTCACGCTCCTCTAGCTTCCACTCACCCTTTGCGTAAATTCCCTCGAGCCGTACCAGCCGTAGACGTACTTCGCGGCCGCCGAGCGCTTTGCCGTCGAGATCGGTGACAATTGTCGCGATATCAAATTGTTCACCTTTCTGCACGAAGGAACGGGCCGACTTCAAGCCAACGTAAACGTCAGACGGATGGACCAGCAGCGCAGTCGTGGCCGCGATCGTCTGACGATTAACATCCTGAACACGCGCCTCGGCCACTACACTTGATGGACGTGGCGGATTTACGCCGTCGAAATCGATCCTGAGCGTGTGTTTACCCTCTGAGTCGGTGCGCCCTTTGAACGTTTGCTCACTTTCCTCGCTTTCATCAGCTTCCTCGCGCCACCAGGCGTAGAACTTCCCAAACGTGTAGTCGTCTCGGTTGGGCGGGGTATAGTTAGTGGGGCCTGAGGTGACTTCCCAGGCCACATCCGTAGCAGCCAGCCCACCGCCAGAGTAATAACCGGCAGTCATCGTGATGGACGCGAACGAGCCCACGAAGTGAGGCGCTTCGGACGGGCGCGCCGTGATCTCGAATTCAGGCCGGCGAAATTCCTGCACCTGAAAGTAGTGTGAATGGGCTTCGTCGTTCTTTTCCAGTTTGAATGAAAGGGTCGCGGGGCCGAGGTTCATTGTTGCCGGGAGCTTGATCTTAAGGTTGAAGCCGGCGAGGGCATTGAGCTTCAGGCTCCCTTTCGTGATCTCATTGCCCTGCGAATCTTTCACGACGTAGTTCACTGTCTCCCCGGCAGCCGTGAACATTTCCGTGCCGCCTCTTGGCGTGAGGTCTATTTTCCGAATCCAACCCTTGACGTTTACTTCCTCTCCGGGTCGATACATCTTGCGATCGTCGATTACGTACCAACTGAGCGTCGTGGTCGAATCACTGCGTTGCCAGGTACTGCTTTCGTTCTCATCGTAGTAGTACGAGTAGAACGTCTGGGGCAAAACCGCGACGTCGTTGCCACGACGAGCCACCAGCAATGACGACCAACCTTCGCGCTTCGTCTTTGGTCCTAATTTAAACTCGAGGCGCGCCAAACCGTCCGCGCCGGTAGTGCCCATGATGCTGTCCACACTGACCCTCAGATCGACCCCGTTCAGCGGTCGGCCATCGCTTAGCGAGTTGGCCCATACGACGAGTTCTTTCTTGTCTGCGAAAGCATCAAGTCCGATCTCTGTGGACTGCACCCACGCTTCGACTTTGTTTTGCCGGTAAGCGTAGACGGTAACCGGCTTGTTTCTATCTTCAGGGAGTTGGACAGGCTCGACCTTCACGAACACCTGACCGTAGCCGCCTTCGTTGAGCGCCGGCGATAAATCAATCGCCGTCTCAATGAGCTCATCGGTGCCGGCCTTCACCTCGATGATTTTGTCGCTGACCAGCTTACCAGGCGGCGGAATCGCGTTGGTGTTAGCGGATCGACCAGCTTGATAACGGCGAAACTGCGGCCAGTCGTCAGGTGTGACCTTGTAGATCTGTACTTTCAGGCGCGGGTGGTTGAGGCTGTAAATAGTGAACGCCCGACGCACCGCAGGGTCGACAACGACGAAGCCATCGCCTGTGGTGAATAGAGTTGGATCAGCGGTAGTTACTTTGAAAGTGTATTCGGTCTCGCCTGAGAGCGTTTGCCCAAACTTGTCTTTGATAATGGGGTCAAGTGTGACGGTGTAAGTGGTATTGCTGAGCTTGGCGCCCTCGATTTCGATTCTGTTGTAGGACTGACTGATTTTCACGTCAGGAATCTCTGGTGAGATTTTGACCTGCTCGGGCTTGAAATATTCTTCGTCGAGCTGATTGCTGAAAGAAAAATTGAACGAGTCAAACGGTGAGCAGCGTTCTTGATAGCCACACCGCTTTTCGGTAACGCGCAGCGCGCCGAACGTCTTGAACGTAAGAGTTTGGTCTTTTGCCGTCGTGCGCGGACCTTCCGCAGAAGGTGTGCCCGCGAGGATCACGACACGGACATTGGTATCAGGAGGAAGCGCGCTTTTCGTGTTTCCATCCGGACCCACGGCGCGCACTACTAGCCAACGTCCTTCCTGCGCTTGCTTGACGAGTGCATTAACTGCCGAGTCGGCCGCTATCTCATCAGCAGTGGCCGTTCGCAGCCGCATGCTCGCGTCAGGTTGAATTCTAAGTTTCTCGATCACCTGCGTAGCGTCGATACGCTGATCAAACTCCATGAATATCAGGGGATCGCGGGGTTGGCTTTCGCCGCTGGGATAGGAATTCTTCAATGTCGGCGGAGGCGTCGCGAAGGTAAACGTTTTCGTTTCACGAAGCGCATTGCCCAGCGCAGACTTAACGCCTGCCGGGATGCTGACCGTATAACTTGTAGCCATCGGCAGCCTGCCGCCCTCGACGTCCGGCTGAAAAAGCAAGGTCTGTGTGCCCAGCCAACGCCATTTGCCGCTGGGCTGTGGCGAAAGCGTGACTGGCACATGCAGAGCGGCTTCCTCCTGTGAAGAGACCGCGACCATCGGCTGCGAAAACGTAATACTGAGTGTTGGAGCTAACGCCACCTCACCTTCCGGCGTTGACCGGGTGACTTCAAGCGGCGCGCTGCTGGACGCGGGAGGAGTCGTGCCTATTGACGCCGGTGCGAAAGCAGCAGCGATCGTTTGGCCCGTGCGCGGCGGCGGCAATGAGTTGTCGCGCAATCTGAAATCAGCTTCGTCGCCCGGTAGTGTTTGGAGCTTCGGCAAACGCGCCAGGAGTTTTTGTGTTTCCACTTCCGACAACGCTTCAGAGGTCACCACCGGACTTGGCGTTGCTGTTTCAACCTTCTCGCTTCCTTCGCTTAAACGAAATCGCAGGCCACTGGCTTCGTCACTTGTCCCCGCGGGATCTTGCGCGCGCGCGATAGGCGCCGCCGTTAATGGGAGGAAGGAGATGACTGTGAGCCA
>JBGTCM010000088.1:0-2477 GCA_041748795.1 Pyrinomonadaceae bacterium | reverse complement strand
TCAAAAGGTCTTCCGTCGTCCTCGATCGTCAGTACGAAGTCGCCTTGAGCTGAAGAGTGTACTTCCATTTTGACGTGAGTTGCGCCGGCGTGTCTCCAAATGTTATTCACGGCCTCCTGCACGATCCGGTAGATCTGCATCTGTACGTTTGGCGGCAGATGGATCTTCTCATCCAAAGCTTCATCGCAAATGAACTCGTATTCAAATCTCTTATCTGCTGCGGCATCCTGCACCGCATGTGAGAGGGCAAATTCCAGGGCCGCTGCAAAGCCCACATTCTGCAACACGGATGGACTCAAGTCTTCGCAAATGCGGCGCACTTCCTGCGAGATCGATTCGATCTCCGTCCGCAGCGCTGCAGGATCGACCTGCTTTCCGTTTCCCTCGACGCGAGATGCGGAGACTTGATCGCTCAGCAGCATCAAATGACGCAGGTCGGCCAGTGTCTGATCATGCAGGTCGCGGGCGATGCGACGTCGTTCCCGCTCAGCTTCATTGGCGAGGTTGAGTCGTGCGTCAGCCAACTCGCGGTTGGCAATGAAGAGTGCTGCACTCGTTCGTGCGATACGGCGTCTTTCCAGGATCGCCCAGAGCAAAGCCATTAGCGCCAGTGCCAATAAAATTGCCAGGGCGGTTGAAGTCCAGGGAAACGGCGCTTTAGGAATGCTCAAGCCAAACGACATCGGCTCCGATGGAACAAGATCTCTACTGAAAGCTCGAGCCGTCACGCGGTACGAACCCGGGCTGAGTCCTTCCATCGTGAATTGAGATTCTCGTGACAGTTTCTGTTTGATCACCTCGCCGTTGGCATTCGCGAGTGTGAACGCGTATTGAAATTTTTCAGGAAATGTCCTGCTACTGACCGCAGCCACGTCAAGCAGCAAACTATTTTGCGGGTATTCAAGGTTGACTCCTGACTGCAATTCGCCGGGCGAATGCACGCGCTTACTGATAACGCGCGCGGCGTAGAGAGTCGGTGGCGCTGTCGCAGGCTTGTAACGAGCAACGCCGCGACTGGTGCCGATGAGTATGGACTTAGAGCCCTGCGCGTCGGTTTGCGGGAGTGAAGCAAAAACGTTTTGAGACGGGAGACCCTGTTCTGCATCAAGTTGTGACACCACCGGTCCAAATTGATCGTCAAGCGTAATCTTCAGAAGGCCACTTCCAGTCGTCGCACACCACACTTCGTTTGCCAAGCCTTTAGTAAGACTACGCGCTTCGTATCCGGGAGCGGCCGGGACGCAATCAGTATCCGGCTTGCAGAGATAGACACCCTGGTTGGTTGCGAACCACAAAGTGTGATCCTCAGTTGCGACAATCGAACGAACTGTGCTTTCAGCCATCGATGCGAAGGCGGGATCGCGCGATATTTGATTTCCGTCAAAGGTGAGCACTCCGTCTTTCGCAGTTCCAATCAACAGCCGCGCCTCTCCATCTGCTTGTAGACTGATAACGTCGCGAGTGAGCGTAGAACCATCCGGCCAAATACTGGTGACGCGATTATCTTCAAAACGCTCTACGCCGCGACCGTAGTTGGCGAGATAGATCGAACCCTTAAACGTGGCGATGCCGCGAATGCTGCCGACTCCGTCCGTGTTTCCGGAGCCTACGGTTAGTCGCGAAAAACTCTGAGACTCAATTGCCCCGTCTCTTCCACCTTTTGGCCCAACGTGGAAACCGCTCGCCGAGCCCACCAGCAAACGTCCGCTACTGTCCTCGCCGATTGAATAAATACTGTTTCGCGCCAGATCCTGAACCCCGTTCCAGGTTGAACTCTTCGTGTCGTTAACAAAAAGACCGCGATTAGTCCCAGCCAATATTCGGCCATCGGATGTTTGATAAAGCGTGCGTACAAAATTACTTTCGGTGCTGTCGCCAATGGTTTCGACCTTCGGGGCATTCAAATCCAGACGAGACACGCCTCGGTCAGTGCCTAACCAAACGACGTCCTCACGATCAATGAAAATTGCAAAGATGCTGTTTGAACGCAGTCCTCCGGCCGTGCCGTCAAATGTGAACTGCAGGGCCTTTCGCGAAGCTGGAAAATAGAAGACACCGTTGCCGTCGGTTCCCACCCACATATCGTCATTGGGTCCTGCCTGAAGCGAAAGCACTGCGCCGGTCACCGCATTTTCGGTAACCAAATCCGACGGGTCAGCCGCCGAGTGCAAGGCCGGCTCGTTTTTCTTGCTCCGCGTTCCTACCCAGAGTTGGCCTCGCGCATCTGTCCCCAGGGCGCGAACAAAAAAAGTTGGTCGTCGGGCCTGTATCTCCGTCGCCGTGTTGTTTTCAATTGCCAGCAGACCGCGACTAAGCGAACCGGCGATCAACTTGTCGTGGGCCACGGTCAAACTTGTTAGGGGTAATGGCCCAGGACGATCGGCGTCGGCGCTGACGAGAGGATTGGCGAGAAGTTGTTTGACGTCGTAACCGCCGTCTGCCTTCAGGGTGCATTCGAAGACCATACCCTGTTCGGT
>JBGTCM010000087.1:0-7636 GCA_041748795.1 Pyrinomonadaceae bacterium | reverse complement strand
CCTTGCTGAATGAATGCTCATTCAGTATTATCTCGACGTCAGTTACGTTCATCGGAGTAATTAATAGTGCCTACAGGCAGGAATGCCTGTCCTACCCAATATGCGTATTGAAAAAGCTGCTGTTTTGGGGGCGGGAACGATGGGGGCGCAGATTGCCGCGCACCTCGCGAACGCTCGCGTCCCTACGGTTCTACTCGATATTGCCCCGCGCGAGTTGACTAAAGAGGAAGAGGCGAAAGGGCTGACGCTCGAATCCAAAGACGTGCGCAACCGGATTGCGCGCGCTGGTCTCGAGGCAGCAAAAAAAGCAAAGCCCGCCGCCTTCTTCACACCCGAGCTTGCGTCGCTCGTGACTGTCGGCAATTTTGAAGATGACCTCGGGAAACTCAAAGACTGCGATCTAATCATCGAGGCGGTAGTTGAAAACCTCGACATCAAACGGAGCCTGTACGAACGCGTTGAGCAACATCGCCGGCCGGGTTCAATCATCGGTTCAAACACCAGCGGTATTCCGATTCGACAGTTAGCCGATGGCCGTTCAGACGATTTCAAGGCCCACTTTCTCGGCGTCCACTTCTTCAATCCACCTCGTTACCTGCATCTCGTCGAAATAATTCGCACCGAATGGACCAGGCCGGAAGTCTCCTGTTTCCTCTACGGCTTTCTTGATCAGCGGCTGGGCAAAGGCGTGGTTCCGGCGAAGGACGTACCAAACTTTATCGCGAATCGCATCGGCACCTATGGCTCGATGATCACCATTAAGACGATGCTGGAAGATGGTTACACGATCGAAGAGGTCGACAAGATCACCGGTCAGGCGGTCGGCCGGCCCAAGAGCGCTACTTTCCGTACGTTGGATATTGTTGGCCTCGACGTCGGCGGTCACGTGATCAAGAACCTTTACGAAGCTCTGACGGAAGATGAAGAGCGTGACGTTTTCATCGCACCCGAGTTTCTGCAGCAGATGATTGGACGCGGAATTCTTGGCAACAAAACCAAGGGCGGTTTCTACCGGCGGCAACCGGGGGAGGGCGGCAAGAAAGAAATCTGGACCATAGACCACGCCACTCTCGAGTATCGTCCGGCTGAGAAGGTGAAACTTCCGGCGCTCGATATGGCGAAGAACATTGATGACTTACCCGAGCGCATCAAAGCACTGGTCTGGGGCAAAGATCGTGTCGCCGCGTTTCTTTGGAAGACGATGTCGCGGACATTTCGTTACACGGCGAACCGTATCCCCGAGATCGCGGACACCATCGTCGATGTGGACCGCGCAATGCGCTGGGGTTACAGCTGGGAGCTGGGCCTTTTTGAGACCTGGGACGCGATAGGTGTCGAGAAGTCCGTGGCGCGGATGAAGGAAGATGGCCAGCCGATTCCGGCAAACGTGCAGAAACTTTTGGACGCCGGGGCAAAGTCTTTTTACAAGAAGCACGATGGGCAGCAATTCTATTTTGACTTTGCGACAGAGCAATACCTGCCGCTGGCAGACCAGCCGGGCGTAATCGTGCTCAAGTCGGTCAAAGATCGCACCGGCGTAATCAAGAAAAACTCGGGCGCGTCGTTGATTGACATTGGTGACGGTGTGGCCTGTCTCGAGTTTCATTCGAAGATGAATGCTATAGGCGGCGACACTCTGCAGATGTTGAAGCAGTCGCTTGCCGAAGTTGAGAAGAATTTCCTTGGACTGGTCATCGGCAACCAGGGCGCAAACTTCTGCGTCGGCGCCAACATCATGCTGATGCTCATGGAGGCGCAGGAAGAAAACTGGGAAGAGCTCGACATGATGGCGCGGGCGTTCCAGCAGTCCACCATGAGCCTGCGTTATTCGCCTAAGCCGGTGGTCGTCGCTCCGTTCAACATGGTGTTTGGCGGCGGCTGCGAAGTGGTCCTGCACGGCGATCGAGTGCGGGCGGCGGCGGAGACGTACATTGGGTTAGTGGAAGTCGGCGTAGGAATCATTCCCGCGGGCGGCGGAACGAAGGAGTTGCTGGTGCGGACGCTGGATTCGATTCCAAAGAACGTCGCCGATGCGGATCCTTTTCCGTTTGTGAAGCGTGCGTTTGAAACCATTGCGCTGGCGAAGGTAGCGACGTCTGCCGAGGAGGCCCGCACACTCGGGTTCCTCGCCGAAGACGATACGATTTCGATGAATGGCGATCGGCTGATGGCCGACGCGAAAAAAGAAGTGCTGGCTCTGGCCACGCGTGGATATGTGGCGCCGCAACAGCGGACCGACATTCTGGCGCTGGGAAATTCGGCGCTGGCGACACTCAAGCTCGGCATTCACCAGATGAAGCGTGGTGGATACATCTCGGACCACGATGCGCTAATTGGGGAAAAGTTGGCACGCATTCTGACGGGCGGCGACCTTAATCATGAGACACGCGTTTCAGAGCAGTATCTTTTGGATTTGGAGCGTGAAGCGTTTTTGTCGTTAGCAGGAACCAGGAAAACCCAGGAACGTCTGGCGGCGATGCTAAAGACAGGTAAGCCGCTACGAAATTAGTCCAAAGTCCAATGTCCAAAGTCCAAAGTTAGGACCTGAGGCATTGAGATTCGACTTTGGACATTGGACTTTGGACATTGGACTAAAAATCATGAGAGAAGCAGTAATCGTTTCAGCAGTTCGCACAGCGATAGGCAAGGCGCCAAAGGGCACACTTCGAAACACGCGGCCTGACGAGATGGGTGGGGCGGTGATCAAGGAAGCGCTCGCACGTGTACCCGGCGTCGAGTTGTCGGAAATCGAAGATGTGATTATGGGCTGCGCCATGCCCGAAGCTGAACAGGGAATGAATGTGGCACGCGCGGCGGCGATTCGTGCGGGATTGCCGGTTGAGACAAGCGCCATGACCATCAACCGTTTCTGTTCTTCCGGCCTGCAATCTATCGCGATGGCGGCAGACCGGATTCGAAGCGGCGGCGTCGATACGATCGTTGCCGGCGGATTGGAAACGATGTCGATGATCCCGATGGGCGGTCACATCATTCGTCCAAATCCATACCTCGTCGAACACTATCCTGACTTCTATTTGAACATGGGCCTGGCGACCGAGAATGTCGCGCGCAAATACAATGTAAGCCGGGAAGAACAGGATGAGTTTGCGCTGCGTTCGCACCAACGTGCTGCTGCCGCACTCGATGCCGACAAGTTTAAGGACGAGACTGTGCCGCTGACTGTGACGTTTGAAGACCTTGACGAGAAGGGCCGCAAGCAGAAGCGCGAAGTCGTGTTTGACCAGGACGAGGGTGTGCGACGTGATAGCACGATCGAAGGCCTGCAAAAGTTAAGGCCGGCGTTCAATATCAAAGGAACGATTACGGCGGGTAACGCTTCGCAAATGTCTGACGGCGCCGCCGCAGCGGTGGTGATGTCGGATGAGAGAGCGAAGAGCCTCGGGCTAAAACCGATGGCGCGTTTTGTGGCTTATGCGACCGCCGGTTGTCCGCCTGAAGAGATGGGCATCGGGCCAGTGTTTGCGATTCCAAAAGTCTTGAAGTTGGCAGGGTTAACCCTCGATCAGATCGATGTGATCGAACTGAATGAAGCCTTTGCCGCACAATCGTTGGCTGTCATCAAAACGCTGGGACTCGACATCGATAAAGTAAACGTAAACGGTGGAGCGATCGCTCTGGGCCATCCGCTGGGATGTACGGGTGCGAAACTCACCGCGTCGATACTGCGCGAGCTCCAACGGCGCAATGGGCGCTATGGGATGGTGACGATGTGCGTGGGTGGAGGAATGGGCGCGGCGGGGATATTCGAAAAACTCAGCTAGGACATTAACGATGACGGAGGCTGAAATTTTTGAATCGGTCACGGGGAGTGGGAGCACAGATTTCGCCGCCCTCGTAACGATCCTGAACCGTCATGGGAATTGGTGTTTGATAGGAGGCCTCGCGGTGAATTGCTATGTCGAACCTGTCTATACTGTGGATGCCGACGTCGTTGTTTCCGCTTCTCAACTACCCGCGATTAAGAAGGATCTGAATGGGGCCGGTTTTTCAACTCAGGAGTTTACCCATTCGCTCGACGCGCAAATGGCTGGGAGCAATCTTCGCATCCAGTTGACTTCGGATGAGCGTTATCAGGATTTTGTTCTTGATGCGATCGTCGGAGATGTTCTGGATCAGAGAGTGCCAGCTTCTCTAGCCAACCTTATTAGAGGGAAGGTTTGGGCTCTGCAGGACTCGAAACGCAGACCCACTAAGCGCAAGAAAGACGAACTTGATTTGATGAGAATTCTCGAGACGTATCCGGAGACCCGCCAATTGATGCCGCCAGAGATAAAGCAGCAGGTGCCGGAATAAATCAGTCGGCCAACCTAATTAGGAGAAGACATATGTCAGCCGTAGTCGAACAAAAGCAAATAGTCAAAGGTGGCGCGTTTCTGATTGAGGAGCGCACAACCGAGGAAATCTTTACGCCTGAAGACTTCACTGAAGAACACCGCATGATTGCCGAAACGACTCGCCAGTTTATCGACAACGAAGTAATGCCTCGCATCGATGAACTCGAACATCACGATTGGACGCTGGCGCGCGAGTTGGTCAAGAAGGCGGCAGACCTTGGTCTAATCAGCGCAAACATCCCTGAAGAATACGGCGGGCTCGGACTTGATCAAACCAGCGGAGCGCTCGTCGGCGAGAACATCGGGCGCTGCGCGTCGTTTGCCACCACTCTCGGCGCTGAGAGCGGCATCGGGTTGTTGCCAATCATTTACTTCGGCACCGAAGCGGCAAAAGAGAAGTATTTGCCGAAGATTGCCACGGGCGAGTTGATCACGGCGTACGCCTTGACTGAAGCGGGATCAGGATCTGACGCGATGGCTGCGAAGGCGACCGCGCGGCTGAGTGAAGACGGGACGCATTACATTCTCAACGGCGAGAAGATGTTTATCACCAACGGCGGCTTTGCCGATATCTTTATCGTCTTCGCGAAGGTAGACGGCGACAAGTTTACTGCGTTCATCGTTGAGAAGCAGGAAGGCGTGACCCCGGGCGCCGAAGAACACAAGATGGGCATCAAGGGTTCGAGCACAACACCGCTGGTGCTTACGGACGCCAAGGCGCCGGTCGAGAACCTGCTCGCGGATGTAGGTAAGGGAGCCAAGATTGCTTTCAACACGCTGAACATTGGCCGCTTTAAACTCGGCGCCATGTGCGTCGGCGGCATGAAGTTGATGGTCCATGAGGCGGTTCGGTATGCCAACGAACGCCAGCAGTTTGGCAAACCTATCTCTTCGTTTGGGGCCATCAAGTCGAAGCTCGCGGAGATGGCGATTCGCACATGGGTGGGCGAGTCGATGACGTACCGGACGCTGGGAATGATCGAGGATGCGATCACAGACCCGACTGATCCGAATGCGAAGCTGAAAGCAATTGAGGAATACTCAGCGGAGTGCTCGATCATCAAGGTGGCACTGTCGGAATACTGCGACTTTGTGGCCGACGAGATGGTGCAGATTTACGGCGGCTACGGCTACTCTGCGCATTATCCGGCGGAACGTGCATATCGCGATTCGCGCATCAACCGCATCTTTGAAGGCACAAATGAAATCAATCGCATGTTGATTCCCGGCCGTCTGATGAAGGCCGCGTTGAGCGGGAACCTTGCGCTCCTGCCCGCTGCTCAGGCGTTGATGGATGAAATTCTGACACCTCAGATGGCGAGTTTCGACGACGACGAAGCGATTCTGGCGGCCGAACAGAAGCTGGCCCAAAACGCGAAGAAGGTTGCGTTGATGACGCTGGGAACTGCGGCGCAGAAATACATGATGAAGCTGGGCGATCAGCAGGAAATTCTCCTGGGCATCGCGGACGTGATCATGGACGCGTATGCGATGGAGTCGGCGATTTTGCGGGCACAGAAGCTGGCTGCGTCTGAGGGTGAGGCGGCGGCGGCGAGATTCATCGACATGACTCGGGTGTTTTGCAACGACGCTGTTGAGCGCATCGAGGCGCGGGCAAAAAATACGCTGGCGGGAATGTCAGAGGGAGATGAGTTGCGTACGCTGCTGGCGGCACTGCGACGGTTTACCAAACTGACGCCGATGAACACGATTGTAGCGCGACAACGTGTGGCGGATGTGCTGATTGAAGCGAACAAGTGGGCGTACTAAGAAAGGGTGTCGGGGGTCTAGTGAGAACGGATCTGAGATCTCACGTAACAGGAAAGCGCCAAGATTTCAGACAGTGGATTACGTGTGGCTATCTCGGTTGCGCTCCATTGCAAGAACTCTTTCAAAGATAGGTTTGGGTGCGTTAGTGCTTCGAGCTGTGAATTGGGGCTGAGATTAAATAGTCTCATACGTTCCATTTATTTCTGCGAGGAGCGTGCCCATGAAGTACAACCGCTTCGAAGAGTTGCCGGTATGGAATGCATCCATCGATCTTGCCGTTAAGGTCTACCGTTTAGCTGCCCAGCCCGCTTTCAAAGGTCATTACAGTTTGAAGGATCAGCTTGAACGCGCTGCCGTTTCAGTCTCCAACAATATTGCTGAAGGATTTGAGCGAGGAACCACGCAGGAGCTTTTGACCTTCTTGTATATAGCGCGAGGGTCTTGCGGAGAAGTCCGGTCGATGCTCTGCTTGCTGGAACGCTTACCTGGGTTTAGCAATTTCAAATTTGAAATTTCAAATCTCAAATCTCCATCTGAGCAGGTTTCACGACAATTGCGCACCTGGGCAAACTATCTGCAAAATGCTGACATCCGGGGTCAGCGTTACTTAACCGACAAGACCCAGGCAAGAACAAAAGAAGCCCGTGAACGCGAAGCGTTTCTCAAGGAGCTCGAAGAAGTTCGTAATCGCAAATCGCCTAATTCACCCACTGGGTGAGGTCGCCGCAAAGACCGACCGACAATTGGCATGCTTCAACTGAAAATGACCTAATGCGTATCATTCCAATCTCGCTTCCCACGCCCTTCTACGTCGGTCCAGTCAACGTCTATCTGATCGCGGAAGATCCCATCACGCTCATCGACACCGGGCCCAAGACAAAGGAAACAATTGAAGCTCTCCGCGAAGGTCTCAGAAAAGCGCGCTTCCGCGTGTCCGATATTCGCCGCATCGTGTTGACGCACGCGCACGAAGACCATTGCGGATTGGCTCGCTCCATTCGCGATGAGGCGAAGGACGCCGAAGTGCTGGTTCACGCCTGGGAAAGCGGACACCGGATCGGAAGACTGGAATACGAAGACCATCGAACGCTTTTGGTGCGGGCGGGAGTTCCCACAGATGAGATTGAGGGCATGCGCAAAGTGTACGAGGGTGTACGCCAGTATGCTGATTCACTCGAGCCTGACGAATACAGCGAACTGCGCGACGAAGAAGAACTCGAATTCGCGACGGGAGCTTTGAAGACCCTCCACACACCGGGTCACACGCCCGGTTCATGCTCCTTCGTGCGCGAAGCCGATCGCACTGTGATCGCCGGGGACTGCGTGCTTAAACGCATTACGCCCAACCCGATCCTCTCACCTGACCCGGTGGATCCGTCGAAGCGTTTCGCTTCCCTGTCGGAATACCTGGTGAGTTTGGCGCGGTTGCGAAGTTTTGCCCCCACGCTCGTCCATGGAGGTCACGGCGCACCGGTAAACGACTTTGAAGAGTTGTTTAATCGATACCTGCG
>JBGTCM010000086.1:0-4426 GCA_041748795.1 Pyrinomonadaceae bacterium | reverse complement strand
CGGCGAAAGGATATCGAAGCCTGCGGCCGGATGACGGTTTAATTCACTCGACTGCTTCGCATCGATTTTGTAAGGCGCGTTAATGATGTCGCGCTCCACCACCAGTTTACCGACGTCGTGAAGATAACCGGCGATGGCCATACCCTCGACTTCGTCTTCGCCCCAACCCATTTCCCTTGCAATGATCTCGCTGTACTTGCCTACGCGTTCTGAGTGGCCTTGCGTGTATTTGTCCTTGATGTCGATGGCCGCAGCAAACGCGCGCACCGTGTCGCGATAGATTGCGCGCAAGTCTTCGTAGAGCCGGCGGTTCTCTTCCGCCTGGCTTTTCACCGCGCCAATCAGACGATGTTGATAAATGCCGACCCCGATATGCCGGACCATTGCGCGAATGACTTCGAGATCATCAGACGTAAACGACTCACCACTGGCCTTGCCTCCAAGCAAAACTAAACCTGCCAAAGAGTCGTGGACGATCATGGGAATGATCAACTCGAATTGCTGGCCGATCAGCTCCGTCGTATGGCGAGAAATGAAGCCTTGAGATTCATCTACGCCACTCTCCGAAATAACCCGGTCGCTATCGCTTCCGGTTCTGATACCGAAATCCGGACTTTGGACTTTGGGCTTTGGACTTTGGACTTGCTCTATTCGCAGCGTCGCTTCCGAATTCAGAAATGTTTCCCGGTCAGGTTCATTGATCGAAAACTGCGGTTGGTAGCTTTCATCCGCGCCCCAAATCGCCAGACAGTTTGTGCTCCCCTGCTCCGGTAAATATTCAATCACCGCTCCACGGCGAATGGCGAGCGTGCCGAGCAACAAATGAAGCGACGTGCGCACCATGTCGCTGAAATCACCAGAGGAGGCGACTTCTTCGCCCAGGTCGGCAAGCGCTCCGAACGAGTGGATTAACTTTTGGGTGATCGGCTCCATAAGTTGTGGAACTTAACGGGCTCAGTGCCCGAGAGAACGCGCCTGCGGTGGAAGTGTGGAGAGATTGGAGAGCGCTTCCTGCTCGTTTTGGGCGAGCACGACATGACGAGTCAGGCCCAGCATTTCAAACAATTGAATAGTCTCGTTGTTAACATCGGAGAAAACGACGCGCGCGCCGCTCTTCTCCGCGATCTCGATGATGCCCAGAAGGATTGAGATACCGATACTGTTGACGAGCTCGGTGTCGCTGAAATCGATGACCAGCGCACGACAGCCGGAGTCGAGTTGCTTTTTACACTCGCGTTCAATTTTTTCCCCGGTGAGCTTGTTGAGATAATCACTCGCGTAAACCACCGCTGTGGTTCCCACGGTGTGCGAACGAATGTTTGATCTTATCGCTTCTCCCACGAGGTTTCCTTCTAAAGTCGTTAACCGCTCGCGTTGTCAGGCGACCTCGGGCGGTTATTTGTAGCGACCCTTAAGGCCGAGGTCCGCAAACTAACAGTTTGCGTTACGAGGCGCTCTTGCGCACGTATTTGGTCATGCGCAGGCTCGTCCCTTCGTCGACACGTTCAAACTCAACTTCGTCCATCAGTGTCTTGATGAGCTTGAGACCCCACCCGCGTCGCTGCTCGACAACATCGTCAAAGCCCCCGCTGACTGATTGCTCATCGGCAATGTTCAAATTCGACGGCACAATGCCTCGACTCGAAATAGTAACGACCAATTTATCATTTTCGACCCGAAAACGCTGATATATTTTTCTGTCAGGGCTGAGGCTGTGTTCCGAAGCATTGATGCAGGCTTCGACAATTGCGGTCTTGATTTGATTGATGGCCTCAGGCCGAAAGTTCAAACGGCGCGCGATCTGTTCCACGGTGTTCGCCGCCAAAACCTCATAATCTGAACCCATCGGTAAAACTAATTCGACCTCATCGCCGGTGCCGGAAGGTATGACCGCGCCTTCGGTTTCACCGAGCCGGGCGATCAGAATTTCAAACTGCTGCTGATTTGAACTAAACGCCCCACGCCGCCGCAACAGATCAGAAGCCTCCTCGGAGAACCCTTCGTTTGAAATCAACCACATTTGCGTGCGAAGGAATCCTGAGCTGCGCGCCAAACGCTCCAGACGATCGCACCATGCTTCAGTGAGAGAGAGGTCAACCTCGAGTTTGCTGTCCACCCGGGCCACCAACCAGATCACCTCGCTGGCGTCCGTGTAATTCGTGCCGTCAAATGCGTGCGCGACGACCGAGCCTTCTTCGCCGAACCGGCGCATCTCGGGGCTAAGTGAAACCCCACTGGCGGTGTGGAACACTTGAGGAAGCCGCAGCAAGTCGGTATCGGCTTCAAGCTGGGTGATGATTTCCTCAGGCGGCGCGCCTTTGTAGTTTTGAGCGAACTGATCGTAGTAAAACAAACGGCGCGGCACGAGCTGAAAGTTAAATCTGTCGAGCAACTCGCGCAGGCGAAGAGTTGCCACACGCCGGTAGTGATGGGCGATGGTCTGGGGAGCGCGCTTCAGCGCTTCCGCCATCAGGTCTCCAACCACCAGGGCGCGGGGCTCGCGCAACGCATCCAGACGGAAGCGAGTTCTTAAGTAATCTCTCCAGGGGAGCGGCCCACCTTCAACGTCTATCGTTTCGCCATCCCAGTTAACGAGTTCCTCAGCATGCAGCCGGCTGACCAGGGCCTCAACCTCTTCCGGATCGAGTCCCAGTCGTTTGCGCCAGGCCTCAAAAGAGGAAGTGCGACGACCCGCCGGGACCGCTTCGCACAGCAGGTTGACCACTGTGCGTCTGGTTTGCGGTTCGGGAGCGACGCGTTCGAGCACGAATGTGAAATGTCGATTGAGTCGGCCACCCAACAATTCATCTACGTACAAACGCTCACACGCGAAATAAGAATCCAGAGACACGTGTTTTTCGTGAGCGGTCTTCAGTAAAGCTGTTATGAAAAATGGACTGCCCTCCAGTTGCTGGACCAGCAGATCTCGCGTCTCCTCATTGATCCTGACCTGCAGGCGTTCAGCGATGCTCACAACCACTGTGCGGGCGTCTTCGTCCGTCAACCTTTCCAAATGAATCTGGTCGACGCAGTCGATGTTTCCGCCGGCGCGCGCAACCGCTCCCAGGATCTGGCGGCGTAAACCAGCCAGGACAAAAGGCTGCCCGCAAAAACTGAGTGACCTGACAATCTCGGTTTCGAACGCCGTATCCGGATCCGAATCCAACTTCAGATGCTCGGCGTCGAACATGACAAAAGCGCGACCAAAGGACGCGGGAATACGTCTGGGCGCGGTCAAACACAAACGCACTAGTTCGCGATCATCATCGGCGAAACGTTGATGGTTGTAGTCGTTGACGAGGTCTTCAATCCAGTCAAGATCAGCCGCGGGAGCGAGTTGGACCAGCTCGTTGAGTGTCAACGAGAGTTGGCAAAGCGAAGGCTCCTCGCGGCGAAAAGCAACATACTGAATCAGGAAAGTGTTGAGGAACTCAATTGCCGCACTAACAGCAGTGGCGTCGCTTTGAGGCAGCGCATAGTAAACAGGGACCGCATTGCTTCGCAGATTGAACAGTTGATCGTAAGCCTGACGAAGTAACTCTGAAACGCCGGCTAGCGGAGTCGACAGGATCAGAAGTCCCCGACTCTCGTGTGCTTGCATAGCGCAGGCAACAAGTCGTTTTAGCTCGGACGTCCTGCCGACAAACTCTTCGTGCCGCACGCGGCCGAGGATCTGCCGCATTTCCTGATGAGTGCTTCCGTTCATTTGCTGCCGGCCGTGCTGGTGAGATTGTCGACGTAAAATTCGATGCGGTTTTTTCCCTGACGCTTGGCGTTGTAAAGCGCGCGGTCAGCTGCGGCAATCACGCTCTCGGCCGTGTCGATATGCCTGGCAAACGTGGAAATCCCGATACTGATGCTGACCGTGCCCATGGGCTGAGACTTACCGTAGGGGTAATCCGTTTCAGTTACTTTCTGCCGCATACGTTCTGCAATCACACCGGCCTCAGTAACGGAGGTTTGCGGCAGCAGGATGCAAAACTCTTCGCCGCCATAACGGCAGGCAATGTCAGCCGAGCGAAGCACCGCCTTCAGACTATGAGCTGTGATCTTCAGGGCAACATCGCCGGCCTGGTGGCCATTGCGATCGTTGTATTTCTTGAAATCGTCGATGTCGATCATCAGACAACTCATGGAGTAGCTGTAACGCTTTGAGCGGTTCAGTTCTTCAGTCAGGCGCTCTTCGAGATAACGACGATTCAACAAACCGGTAAGCGGATCGGTGATTGACATCAACTGGAACTGCGTTGCGCGCTCCTGCCATTCCGCGCGCTCCAGGGCTACGGCGATCTGCGGCCCAATAATTTCGAGTAGGCTGAGATCCACCTGGTCGAAGTGCCCGCCGTTGGTCTTGTCAGTTACGTTTAGCAAGCCGATTTTTCGTGATCCAATCTTTAATGGATAACTAATGAAAGACTTGGTTCGG
>JBGTCM010000085.1:0-4881 GCA_041748795.1 Pyrinomonadaceae bacterium | reverse complement strand
TCTGTTTTCCCGTGTCTCAACTACACACACTCATCTGGCTCAAGTCGAAGCTGTTTCGAAATTCACTCCGCTCTTCAAAAGCGGTCGTGAATAGAATCGCTTCTGTACTGGGAATGCTCGCGGCACTCGTGCTTTCAGTGCTAATGGCCCTTGGTCTCGGTGTCGCGGCTTATGCGATAACGTCACCGCGACTTGGTTTCGAACTTCTCCACGCCCAAACAAGTTCCGGGGATCGGCCAATGCCATCCGCAGAATTTATCTTCTTCGCGGTTTTCTCTATGTCCTACCTGATTTGGGCAACCATCCCTGTGAGCATCGGCAGCAGCAGACAGTTTGACCCTGGCCACCTCCTTCTCTACCCAATCAGCCTGCGTAAGCTTTTCGCTGTGGATCTTATTAGCGAAATCGCCAGCATCCCGTCGGTGTTCGCGATTCCTTCGATTCTCGCCATAGGCGCCGGCGCGGGACTGGCTCAGGGAAACTTGGCGGCCGGAATTCTGATCAGCGTTTGTGCGGCGGCGTTTGGCATCGTCTTGTCGAAATGGGTGTCCACTTCAACTAATTCATTATTCAAAAAGAAGCGCAGCCGCGGCGAAAGTTTGCTGGCGCTAATTGGCACCGTGGCCGGTCTTTCAGGCCTTTTATTCGCACAAGCCGGTCCATCTCTTTTTCATCGCGTGGAGTCGATTTCAATCTTGCGCTGGACACCGCCGGGAGCGATAGCGTTTGCGTTGACCCAGGGCTTACGGCAGGGCGGAGTGGTGGAATTCATCCTGGCCTTAATCGTTGTTGGTAGTTATACAGCTTTCTTTTTAGTCATAACTTATTGGCTGGCCCAACGCGCAGTGCTGGGTGGCGGCAAGAGCGGACGAAGACGCAAGGTCGCAAGAAAAGCAGTTGAACTCGAGTCTTATACCGGCTGGGAAATCCCAATCGTCTCTCCACCCGTCTCCGCCGTCCTGGAGAAGGAACTGCGTTACCTGGCGCGTAATGCTCAACTTCGAATGATGGCTGCGATGCCCCTGATCCTCATTGTGGTCAGACTATTAAACCGTCGACAGTTTGGAGGATCCGGCGTTGATTCCGGAACCAACAGTTTCGTGAGAGATATACTAATTTATGGCGAGGGAATTATGTCCGCCGGAGGGGTTCTCTATACTTTCCTGATTCTCACAGGAGTCTCATGCAATTTATTTGCTTTTGAACATTCAGGAATGCGAACTTTGGTGCTGTCTCCTGTTAAGCGAAGCCACATCCTCGTGGGGAAAAATATTGCTACATGGATTGTCACTCTCATGTTTTGCGCGGCGCTCTTGATGGTAAATGAATTGGTGTTTAGCGACGTGACGTGGAAAGCTCTACTCTTTGCCGGGCTGATTTTTCTTATTACCGCGCCGCTGATGTCCGTAATGGGAAACTGGCTGTCGATCCGTTTTCCCAAGCGTATGAAGTTTGGTACGCGGCTCAATGTTTCAGGCGCAGTCGGACTACTTCTGATACCCATGATGGTGGTGCTTATGGTGCCCCCAGCTGCCGCGGTGGCAGCGGGATTCATCGCGCAGAGTTTGCTCGCCGTGTATGCTACACTCGCGTTTCTGGCACTGCTTTCAATCGGTCTTTACCTGGCAATGATTGGAGCCCAAGGCGAGTTACTTCAGCAGAAGGAACTCGAACTCCTCGAGGCAGTAAATGATCCGGGCGGCGACTGAGTTTGAAAGCGTTATCACAACTTAATTCCAGTGATGTCCGTCAGTGTTGGACATCCGGGCGGGCAAAAGGGAAGCGGCCCCGCCAACACAAAAATGGCTCGCAGAAGATTTCGTAGTAACCAGCGGCACGAACCCGCCACGGAGCGTTCCCTTCAAGAATATTTCCTTTCCACTCCAGCTCCGCAAACTTCAAGAACTGAACTTCTGCGTTTGATACGCGGCGGCGAAGACACGTTTCTCGAGCTAAAGGTCAAACTTTCAAACTCGGAAAAAATCGCGCAGGAGATCGTTGCCATGGCAAACACCGGTGGCGGCGTGATGATATTTGGTGTCAACGACCAATTGCGGATAGAAGGAGTGGATGATCCGGAAAGCGTTCAAGATGAGCTGGTGCGGATTTGCCGCGAGGATGTCGAGCCGCCACTTTTTCCGTTTGTCGATCGGGTTGCTTTTGATAACGGGAGGCGCATTGTCGCTCTCGACATTGAAGCGAAGCGGCGTCCTTATCGAACACACGATGGGCGGTTCTATTTGCGTTTTGGTTCTGAGAAACGCGAAGCGACGACGGAGGAAATAGCGACACTCTTCGATGAGTCGCGGCCTACGCGGATTGAAACCCTGCCGGCTCTTGATGCGACGATTGCCGACATCGACGAAGCGCACTTATGGAGCTTCCTTCGCGAATTTGAAGGGGACGCGTTTGATAACGCAAGCTCGAGCGGTTATCCCACGGTAGTTGTGCTGGAACGCGACCTTCTCCTGGCGACGGAGTACCGGGGTGAGATCGTCCCCACTGTCGCCGGCTTACTTCTTTTCGGCAGAGACGAACGGGTCGCGGCCCTCTTGCCTCGCTCGGCAATATTCGCGACCCGATTTGCCGGAGACTCGGTGCAGTCGCCCGTGATCGAACGCATCAATCTCGAAGGAAACCTTTTAACGCTGTACGAATCGGCGTTGCGCTTCATCGGCCGGTACTGTGATTTATGGGAGGCGCGTCCGAGAAAGTTTCCTGCCGCGGTGGAGGATAGCCCGGTTGCGGCGCGGGCAAACTATCATCGCGGATCAGTGAGCGAGGCGGTTTGCAATCTGATTGTCCAACGCGACCTCGCACTTCGCGACCAGACCACCCGGATTCACATTTTTGATCGTTCAATCGAGCTAATTAACCCGCGGCGCACGGCGGGGTTTGCGCCAATTGCGCAGAAGGCAATTCGATATGGAGTGACCAGGCGATTGAATCCGCAACTGGAGGCGATATTTACCAATCCGGGTTATGGAGTGAAACTTATTCCAGGCGGATTGCCGATGGTGTTGCGCGAGGCAAGACTCTTTTCCGATCGCCGTCCGGAGATAGCGGCGTTTAACGACGAATTTAGATTACGGATTTACGGCGCGTAGCCGCAGGCGGCAGGCGGCAGGCGGCAGAAGGCAGAAGGCAGAGGGCAGAAAGCAGAAGGCGGCTGACAGTCACCTATAAACTCTGAACAGTTAGAGGTCGGGAAGGAGGGCATGCCCGCGCTCTTCGCTAGTTACCTCGGTTCCTCAAAGGAATGGGCATGTCTAACTGTTCTCCGGCGTCCCTGAAGTTCTAAGTATTAAATCTTTGCCTTCTTTCAACCGGCCGCGTGCCGCCTGTTGCCTTAGACTGCCTGCCCCGCCGCATAGCCGGACGCCCAGGCCCACTGAAAGTTGTAGCCACCGAGTTGTCCGGTAACGTCTACAACCTCTCCAATGAAGTAAAGTCCAGGAACTTTTTTAGCTTCCATCGTGTTCGACGAAAGCTCACTGGTGGAAACTCCTCCGGCCGTTACCTCGGCTTTCTTGTAGCCCTCAGTTCCAGAGGGAATTATCTTCCAGCGGTTCAGCTTTTCCGCAATCTCGACAAGCTGAGCGTGCGTGTAACGCTTGAGCGGTTGTGACGGTGCGTTCAGGTCACACCAGGCTTGTGCAAAGCGCCGCGGCAGAAATCGGCTGAGAAGATTCGCGAGCGTGACTTCTCGGTTGCTTTCACCGCGAAGGAGTTCAAGCGCATCCATATCCGGCAGTAAATTAATCGTGACGGGTAAACCGTTGCGCCAATAGGAAGAAATCTGCAGAATCGCAGGACCGCTCATTCCGCGATGAGTGATGAGAATGTTTTCGCGGAACTCGTGGTTTTCACAACCGACGATGGCGTCGATAGAGATTCCGCTCAAAGGCGACAACTCCTTTTGCACTTGATGAGAAAGAGTGAATGGCACAAGAGCAGGCCAGGGATCACGAATCTTAAGACCAAACTGATGGGCCATCCGGTAGCCAAAATCAGTCGCACCAAGCGGAGGAATCGATAATCCGCCAGTAGCTATAACCAGCGAACCTGCGACGAACACCCCTCGGTTAGTTTCAACTTCAAATCTGTCTTTCCTGTAAACCCTGTTCACCACAGACCCGCATTCGATCTCCACACGCACATCGGCGCACTCGCTCAATAACATCTCGATGATTTTTATTGAACCGTCATTGCAGAACAGTTGGCCCAACTTCTTCTCGTGGTAACCCAACCCATGTTTCTCAACTAGTGAAATGAAATCCTGAGGTGTAAAGCGTGCCAGGGCAGACTTACAAAAATGTGGGTTCTCAGAAATGAAATTCTCGGGACCGGTGTACAGATTGGTGAAGTTACAGCGGCCGCCACCGGAGATCGCAATCTTTTTGCCGATACGATCGGAGTGTTCCAGAACTACGACCCTGCGCCCGCGTTTTCCGGCCTCAATCGCGCAGAAGAGGCCTGCCGCACCGCCACCGATTACCAGTACATCTGTTTCTCGCACCGTAGAAGCGTAACATCGTTTAGCCTAAACAATGCTTCTCCCGCGACAGGCGTATAGAGTTCAACCTTCATCAGGTTGTGTCTTCGCAACGGCTCAGGCTTCTTTCCCTTAGCAACGCTTCTTCCCCACGACGCAAGCTAAAGCCTGGACTCGATACGCTTGTATTCAGACGGCAATATCAAAGGCGGCGAACTGTCTGTTCGCCGCCTTTTGTTAGTGCCTTTTGCTTGAGTTCAGGATTACTTAGCCATGGTGCCGTCGGGCTTAGGCGCGTTATAAAACTGGCGAGCCTGAATGATGTACTCCTTGTCGTCGTATGTGCCGTCGCCGTTGACATCAACGCTGAGCTTCAACTTGTGTTG
>JBGTCM010000084.1:0-5512 GCA_041748795.1 Pyrinomonadaceae bacterium | reverse complement strand
CACGGTCCTCCCAGGCAAACGTTCTTCGGGGCGCCGCGCGACCACTACCTACTTCGCTCCGGCAGCCTTCTTCCGTGACTTCTTGGCGCGCGCAGCTTCCATTGCCGATCCCACGTCCCTTACTTCTTCTGGTGGCGGAAGCACCGCCGGCATTCCAAGCGCGTCGATCCAGAGTTCGCGTGTCCAGCCTTGCGTGTGATACAGATGCTCGTCCTCTTCGGGCTCAACTTGATCGTAAGCTTCCTGTAACGCAACTCCTTCGTCGCCCTCAGTCTTCTTCGCGAGCTCGCCAATCAGACTCCAATTCAGGTGGTCTTTTGTCTCAGCCTGCGTTACGCACTCCGCGGCGACAATTTGCGCTGAACGAAGGTCGCCTACTCGCAAAGACATTTCCATGGCTTTTACTAAGGAAGTCCCGATGTAGCGAACAATCTTGCGTCCCGGTGTTTCGGCTTCCGGATCGAGGCCGAAGTTCTTCAGCACGTCCGTAACCACCTGCACGTGATTCTTTGTCTCGTCCAGGTATTTCTGCCACTCTTCCCTCAGCTCTTCATTCAACGCGCAACGGAGGGCGGTGGTGTAGATCTGCACGCCTCCCTTTTCTGTTTCCAGCGCTTGATACAATAAGTCGGTGACGTGATTCGTAAGGACGGTGTTGTTTTTCATGCTTCGTTCTCCCTCTGTTCCCGCTTTGTTTCGTGTGATTTCATGGATCGTACCGCCATACGTGAGGGACGACGATCACAAGATTACACGAAGCAACACTAGTCAATCCGCGAGACGTATGGACCATTCGCATGTAAACGAGAAGGCGAGCGACCGTTGCCCTCGCCCCCTTTTACATGCTCGAGACTTGCTTTAGAGCCATGACAGCCAACTACGGCGTTGGTCTGGCGTTGCTGTTGCCGTTCTTGTTCCCCGAATTATTGTTGTTTGAGTTAATGGCGGCTACACCAGCGGTATTCTTGTTCCCATTATCGTTTGTAACCACGCCAACGTTCGCCGGTGCAGTGTTGGCATTCAGGTTTTGATTGAGATTTGCATTCGTCTGAACTGGTGCATTGCTGTTCGCTGAGTCTGACGCACACGCGGCGCCTAAACTAAGCACACCAATAGCGCAGAGAAGAGTAAGAGTTCGTCGCATTTTTTCTCCCTTTGTTCGAATAGGCAGTAGGACAGACACTCTGTCTGTCTGTCTGTCGGTCTTTCGTAAGAGGCCCGGAGGCCTATCCTTGACTCCACCCAAAGACCACCAGACAGGAATGTCTGTCCTACCTTTACTATTTGGTCAACTACCGATAGACGTCTTCACCGCGATTGCGTTTCCACTCTTCTTCAAAGTAAAGAGCATCGTCGTCGGAGCGAGGCGTTACGCCCATCACGATTCCACCGTTCTTGATACCTTCTTCGTAGCGCTTCACGCGTTCCTCAGGAATACCGGCCCCAACCAGTGCGCCGATAATTCCGCCGGTTGCGCCACCCGCGCCCGCGCCCGCAAGACCTGCTGCAATGGGTCCTGCGATGAGCAATCCCAAACCGGGAAGTGCCAGCGTGGTACCGATCGCTGCGATAGCCGCCAGCGTCGCACCGATGGTGCCGCCGATAGCTGCGCCGGTGCCGGCGCCTTCAAGGGCCTTGTTACCTATTTCTGTTTCTCGGCCGTCATCTGTGAAATGCTTCTTACGCGTGTCGTCGGACATCATTAGATTGACGTCGTCCTTCGAGTAACCGCGACTAGTCAACGAACCATATGCCTTCTCGGCACTGTCTCTGTCTCTAAATAAACCTGTGACCATCCGTGATCGTTGTGTTTGTGTGCCTGTTGTTTCACCCATTATGTTCTCCTTCGTAAGCTATATAGCCTTATTCTAAAGGCCGCAAAACCAGCACGCGCCAGGATGCGACCTGTATGTTTAGTAGCCGTGATAAATTGACTCCCGATCATTTCAGCACCCGAAAGTGCATTCTTTCGATACTCGGAAATCAGGTTTCTAGTGGTGGTGGCAAGCATCGTGCCTCGGTCGCAAAACACCGCGACGGTCACTCACTATTTCGATTCAAGTGCGGTTTAGAAGTTAACGTTGGCCAGTTTCGATGATCAATAGCAGAACCCAGCGCGGTAGCGCGGGATGCCAGAGGCGGCAAGCACAATCAAGACCTAACTCTTTTAGGTTTTAGTAGCCTAAGGCATCCGGCGCTACCGCGCTGGGTTCTGTAAGTCGTTACTAAAAACTGCATTGGTATTAGTTTTTGTTGTTCCTCGTCGCGAATTTGTCTAGCGCTTCACAAACTGTTAGTTTGCGCTTAATGCTTCCACCAACCTTCGAAGACGTCGTCGCGGCCCGGGAATTTATTAAGCCTTATCTGCCAAAGACGCCCCTCGTTCGCATCGCGAGAATTTCTGAAGAGCTGGGCTGCGATTACTACGCTAAGTTAGAAAACCTGCAGCCGGTGGGCGCGTTTAAAGTGCGCGGCGGCATCAATTTGGTCGGCAATCTCATTAAAAGCGACTCAGGCGCAACGAACGCAGTACCACGCGGTAGTGGGTGGGTCGATCAATCGACAGATGCTCGAGAGCGAACCACTCTCGTCACGGCTTCCACGGGCAATCACGGCCAGTCAATCGCCTACGCGGGCCGGCTCTTCGGGATGCGCGTGATCATTTATGCTCCCGCCGAGAACGTAAACGAATCGAAGATGCAGGCGATGCGCGATCTGGGCGCCGAGGTCCGGCAATACGGAACTGATTTCGATGAAGCACGGATTGAATGCGAACGAGTCGCGCGCGAAGGAGGATTCCGCTACGTGCACTCCGCGAACGAACCGAAGCTAATCGCCGGCGTGGGCACGATCGGTCTGGAGATTTTTGAAGACCTTCCCGACGTTGACGTAATCATCGCTCCTGCAGGCGGCGGCAGTTGCGCCTCGGGCAGTTGCATCGTCGTGCAACACCTGAATCCAAATGTCCGCGTGATCGCTGTTCAGTCAGAAGCTGCGCCCGCCATGTGGCACGCCTGGCGCAATCGCACACTGGATCCATATCCGACGATGAAGACCGAGCATGAAGGCCTGGCGACGCGAGTTCCTTTTGAGATGACTAACAAGATTCTTTGGGAACTGCTCGCGGATTTTGTCCTGGTAACCGATGAAGAGATTAATGATTCGGTTCGTCTGCTGGCTCGACATGCAAAGCAAATCGTTGAAGGCGCCGGCGCCGCTTCGCTAGCCGCAGCCATCAAGCTTCACGATGTTCAAAGGGGCCATAGCCCGAGCGTAAGAGAGAGCGTGCGAGGCAAGAAGGTCGTCGGCGTCGTGACGGGAGGTAACATTCCGCCAGAGCGCTTTGCTGACCTGATGCGCGCCCGTGTTTAGTCAACCGGGAGCTACAGGACTCAACGTCGCAGGATGAATTGCAAAATAGTTAGAGGTCGGGAAGGAGGGCATGCCCCCGCTCTTCCGTTGACGACCCTGGTCTCGCGACGAAGAGCGGGGGCAAGCCCTCCTTCTGTGTAGACCAGAGACATAGTAAACACCTGTTCAGAGACATGGTAAACACATTTGGTTACTTGTCAGTAAGCTTTATGGAACGAATCCGTTGCTGACAAAAGTAGACATCCATCACTCCATCGGTTGCGGTGTAACGAAGTGCAATATGGAGTCCATAGAAAGCACTGCCGATTTGGTATTCACGACCGAGGTACTTGAAGTGACCGTAGCTACGGACCTTGCGCACGATATCGCCGGGCCCATATTCAATAGGTGGTAAGCGCTCGGGATAGTTCCGCGAGCTAGGTTGATATCGAGTCGCAGGGACCTTCATACCTAAGGCTTCGTGCGGCCGTTCGTTATTGTAGACGTGGCGCCATTGATTGAACTCTTGTTGACATTGTCGGTGACCCTGGGCCTGCAAACGGCGTAACACTTCGAGGTTGAGAGTTCGATGAAAGCGTTCGTCTTTACCCTGGGTCTGCGGGTGACGGGGCCGCGAGTGCAAGAGCTGAATCCCCAGTCGCAGCAGCCAGACACCAAAGCGGGTGTAATGCCCAACAAAGCGAGTTCCCCACGGCGGTCCATTATCGCAGGTGATGGCCTCCGGTAAACCGTAGCGACGGAGGACTTCAATGACTGCCGCTTGGGTAATAAAGGTGCTATTAGCGGTGCAAGCTTGCAGTCCTACAGCGAAACGCGAGTGATCGTCGAGGATGGTGAGTGGATAACAGCGGCCGCCGCGCGGCAGTTGAAACTCACCCTTGAAATCCATTTGCCAAAGTTCATTGGGAACGGCGCGCTCGAATCTTTGAAAAGCTCGATGCTTGGACGACTCGCGCGGATCCAACAAGTCATGGCGGCGCAGAATGGCGGTGAAGGTGTTGGGGCTAGGCAGAGACTGATGTCCTAGATCCAACAAGCGCTGCTGCAGTTTGCGGCCGCCCCAATCCGGATATTTGCGGTGCACAGCGAGCACTTTTTTCTCCATCTCCACTGGCGTTTGCGCCGGCGAGTGATGTGGGCGGCGGGAACGGTCGGCCAGTCCGGCGACACCGTTTTCCTTAAATCTAAGCAACCACTTGTAAGCCGTCCTGGAACTGATGCCAAAACGTCGACACAATTGGCGAATGTTAGTGTTCTCTTGATTGGCTAGTAATACAAACTCATGGCGTTCAGACATGGCGGAACTGATTCTCCAAGGCATACCAGCGACTCCTTTCGGATCTATTGGTATCGCCTTATAAGGTGTTTACCATGTCTCTGAACAGGTGTTTACTATGTCTCTGGTCTCTACACCTTCCAAACCTCGAGGTGGTTTAAGGTCCTCGTATTAGTTCTGGTTCTAATACCGAGTCTTATTACATCTCAACTAAAGCTTGTACGCTGAACTACAGACCTGAAGTTCAAAGTTCAACCTTCAGGTTGCGTCTTGGTGTGATTTCACGAGCTTGAATTGGTCACCGTTAAGCCGCGCTCAGCCTTCGGCGCGCGCGAGTTCTTTGTACATGATCGCGGTGCCCTCCAGCTCCGGCGTCAGGGCACCGCGGGCAAAGCGTGGAATGACGCCCACCGTGATGTAGTCAAGCGACGTGTACAGCAGTTCGGCGTAGCTGCCAGAGACCGTGTCCAACGTCAGCAAAGATCTTCCCTCACATCTGGCAAACTCTTCCAAAGCGACCATCAGCGCCCGCGCAATACCGCGCCGCCGCGCGGCGGGATGGACCAGCAGCTTTGCAACCGCCGCTCGGTGCTGCTGATTGGGCGGCATATCCAATTCGAGCTGCACTGTGCCGACTATGCGATCGTTGTACTCTTCCCCTTGATCCGTTCCCCTTTCCCCCTTTGCTTCAACACTTTCTTTTATTCGCGCTACCAAAACTCGGCGTGCACCCGCCCTCACCTGCGGCAAAACTTTCTCGACCCAGAACGCGCGCGCTTCATCGATGGAGAACGGCGTGAAGAAACTTACGCCAGCACCCGCGTGTACGACCGCGTGCAAGATCTCCGCAAGCATCTCTATCTC
>JBGTCM010000083.1:0-7287 GCA_041748795.1 Pyrinomonadaceae bacterium | reverse complement strand
GGCCAGACTCGATGGAAGAAAAACGTCAGTAGCCAACATCCCATTCCTACCAGCGTCGTAAGTAACAACCAAAACTTAAAGTAAGAGCTAAAGGATTGCTCGAATCCGTCCTGCACCCTGTGCGCGAGGTTTACATTCATACTTGACGGTGTGAGCAATCGCGAGAGCAGTTGCACAACGAAGTACCAGCCGAAAGCATAGAGCCAGACAAGCTTGTCCATTCCAATTCTGCGCAATGCCACCAGCCCGATGGTAAGTCCTCCAAGGTGGGCGCCGCTTGACGCCAGGACCGCGAACAACTGCCTCCAGGTGAATTGACCCGTCAACAACATTCCCCACGTCGGTACCACATAAATGCACCAAACAATCAGACCCGGCACCATCCACAAAACTGAGACACGTACCAGCAGAGGTCTTTCGAGAAACATACCAATGGCCAGCACCAGGTTTCCGATATTGCAGGTCCAGAGCATGTTGCCGAGTTCATTTATGTCCCAGTAATGGATCGCTTGAGCGAGAAAGAAAGTGAGGGGAAGAAAACCCAGTAAGCGAATTTGGTAATTTGGTAGTTTGTTACGGACCAACTCTAATATCCTTGTTGAGGTTAGTTTCTTGTTGTTTTATCTCCGCCCCTCGCTCGCTCACTTAGGTTCTTTCGTTTTAGAATAACATCGTCAGATTGCAAGTTGTCAGTTGTAAATTGTTAGTAGTCAGTTGTCAGTGGTCAGTTGCAATTGGATACCAGGGTTACTTGGTTTTCGCTGCCTCTAAGTCATAACGACAACCGACTACTGACAACTAACAACTGACGACTAACAACTGACAACTAACAACTGACAACTGACGACCACTACGGATTACTAACTAAATAATGCCATCCCTCGAAGATCTGCTGAGAAAATCCATACCCGAATTAAGAGAACGCTTTCTCGATCGCCAGCGTCCCGTACCTAAAGGTTTACTTGAAGCCCTGGAAGTGGACACGCGTCAGGGCGCGCATCAACTCGCCCGCCGCATCCGCGATCGCTATCGCAGCAACCGTTCCGAGGGACAACGCCTGCACACAATGCTGCGATTCGAAATTGAATTGTGGTCGCAAGGGTATTCACTGGTGGCCGGCGTTGATGAGGCGGGTATGGCGCCACTGGCGGGACCGGTAGTGGCCGGCGCGGTAATCCTTCCGCAAAACTATAAGCTTCGCGGCCTGAACGATTCGAAGAAGATTCTCGACGCGGAGATGCGCGAAGAGCTGGCAGCACAAATCAAACGCGATGCGGTTTGCTGGTCGTTTGGCTTCGCCGAAGTTGAAGAGATTGATCGCATCAACATTTATCACGCCGGGCTGCTGGCGATGCAGAGAGCGCTACAGGGTTTAGCCTGCCTTCCGGATTTTGTTCTGGTTGATGCTCGGAAGATCCCGCATTGCCCGTCGCCGCAAAGAGGGATTATTCGCGGCGATGCCTTATCGGCCACAATCGCGGCCGCATCGATCATCGCCAAGACTACGCGCGATGCCCACATGTTGGAGATGGATTCGATTTACGCGGGTTACGGTTTTGCATCACATAAAGGTTATCCAACACCTGAGCATTGCAAGGCCCTCAAGGAGCTGGGCGCTTTGCCCATCCACAGGCGAAGTTTTGGCAGGGTTAGGGAAGTGCTCGGGCTGGATCCGGTCCAAAGTGAATTGTTTGAGCAGGCACCTACAGCGATTGAGCCGGTAGAAGCTGAACCGATTGCGACCGAGCAAATGGCCGTCTCGTCTTCGTAATTAGAGGCGGTGCTGCTAGTAGAGTTTCGTTTAGAGTGGGCACTTGTGCCCTCTCGCGAGCGGACAAGTCCGCACTCTAAACGGAACATAAAAATCCGCAATGCCGCAAATACGACAAGTTAAGGAATCACCTTAGGTCATGGCACTAACTGAATACAAAAAGAAGCGCAGGTTTGATAAGACCCCCGAGCCTGGTCCTAAGAAGAAGAAGACTAAGACCGGGCGGAT
Organism: Pyrinomonadaceae bacterium; assembly: GCA_041748795.1. Lineage (GTDB taxonomy): Bacteria > Acidobacteriota > Blastocatellia > Pyrinomonadales > Pyrinomonadaceae > PSRF01. Next base: position 5,288 of record JBGTCM010000083.1, on the reverse strand, counting down.
GTTTGTTATCCAGAAGCATCGGGCTACTGCACTTCATTATGATTTCCGGCTCGAGGCGGATGGCGTTCTCAAATCATGGGCGGTTCCAAAGGGCCCCTCTCTCAACCCTAAAGTAAGGCGGCTGGCAATGCAGGTTGAGGATCATCCGGTCGATTATGCCGACTTCGAAGGCGTGATTCCCGAAGGTGAGTATGGCGGCGGCACCGTGATGGTTTGGGATTACGGCACGTACGAACCCGAGGAAACCGACAACGTAAGCGCGGCGCTGAAGAAAGGGGAGTTAAAGTTTTCCCTTAACGGTGAAAAGCTGCAGGGCTCGTGGGTTTTGGTAAGAACCAGGGATCGCCAATGGCTCCTCATCAAGCACCGCGACTATTACACGACTGAGGAAGATGTGACGGAGATTGCCCCCGCCTCAATCCTCACTCGACGCACCCTCGCGGAGATTGCCGAGGACGAAGGGGGCGATGTAAAGAAGGCCGCGACTGGCGACCCTAAAAAGATTCCCAGACGGACGGGCGTGAAGCGTCGGAAGAAGGGCAGCAAGAAGAACGTGTGGCATAGCAACAAGTAGGACAGACATTCCTGTCTGTCTTCCTTTCGATATTTGCACGGGGGAAACAGAAGCATCAGCGTCCCCTTCTAATCAAACAAGAATCTGGCAACAGACCGACAGACAGGAATGTCTGTCCTACTACGCCAACAATCCCTCATAAGACAAGCGCCCGTCGATGATGCGAGCGGCCGATGTGTAGGGATGGGGTTCCGACTTCCCTGCTGACAGAATGTGAATAACCTCTGCCCCTCGCACCTTCAAGTAGTCTGCAATCAAGCTTCGATGGCAGCGCCACCACAAAGCTTCAGCGCACATGATCGCCGTTCGCTGCTTCCCCGCAAGCTCAAGTAAAGTCTCAATTCCCTTTTGGAAATCCGCAGTCTCCATGTAGTCCGCGTATCCGCGAAAGCCTTCGTTCCGCCAGGCGATGTTCTTTGAACCCGCTCGAGCTTTGCGACGGCCCCCCAGTGAAGGCAGATGAATGTATTCGATTCCAGCTTCCGGCAGCGTTTCAGAGAGTTCTTCTTTATTGAATTGAGGATACCGACGCGAGCCGGGAAAGCTTCTGACATCCACCAGGGTCTCAATGCGATGCTCACGTAAGATCTCAACAAACTCTTCAAAGCCGCGAGTGGAGTGGCCGACGGTCCAGATGTGAGACGACTCATTCAAACTTTTCAATTGATCCTTAGTAATCCCGCCCGTTATGAAGTCAGTACCACCTCCGGCGCTGCGTGATGAGGTCAGTACCACCTCGCGGTAGCGGGTGGGTTCTCGCAATAGGAGATTGATGGCGCCAACGCGACCGATCGCACGCAGACTGGTCGCGGTAACGTTAAGGATTCATCCTCGCAAAGCACCCACCCGCTACCGCGAAATGGTGCTGACTTCATAACGTTCTGCACGAGGTGGCACTGACTTCATGTTGCAGCTCGCCGTGGTATGGCTTCATGGCTTGACCGCTTAAGGTTTTCGCTGAGGTGTCTGCTCGCCGACCTGTGAGGTGTTACATGAATTTAGTATCGGGGCTCTGGCGATACGGAAGCGGCTGCACCTTTACCCATCCCCCTACACCCTACACCCTGCACCCATCACCCACACCCTTCCCTTAAAGAAACGCTTCAAGTTTGAATCGCCCCTTCTTAGCGAGCAGCGGCTTCCACAGATCCCCTAACTTCTTAACTCGCGCCGGCACGTTGTCCACCCTGAAGTCATCGATGCTTACACCGCGTTCCAGTTCCTCCCACGTCACCGGAGTAGACACTGTCGCCTTCGGTTTGGGTCGCACGGAATAGATAGACGCGAGTGTGCGACCCCAGGCATTCTGGTTGTAGTCGACCAATACCCTTCCCTTCGGCCTTTTCGCAACCACGTAAATCGCAGTGATGAGCTTCGGCGCCTGCGCCGCGAGAGCATGCGAAAGCTGCTTCGCAAAACCCCAGACCTGCTTTTGCGTTGGGCCACGCTCGATTGGAACGTAAATGTGAATTCCCTTCGAGCCTGTGGTCTTGGCAAGCGCAGGCATCTTCAGCGACGTGAGCGCTTCACGCAGTAACAATGCCGTCTCAATCACTTTTTCAAACGACGCACCCGGGACGGGATCCAAATCAAAATGCACATAGTCTGGCCGGTCAACATCGTCGCAGCGGGCGTACCACTGGTTAAGATCAATGCAGCCGAGGTTCACCACCCACAAAAGCGAGGCCATATCCTGAATCATGGGAAAATCGATAACGTTTCCCGATGAATGCTCGATGTGACATATCTCTATCCAATCGGGCCGCGGTGAGGGGGCCCGCTTCATAAAGAAGAAATCGCCCGCCGCCCCGTTTGGATAGCGCTTCATAACCATCGCGCGATCCGTTAGGTGCGGCAGCAGGTACGGCGCAATGTCAGCGTAGTACTGCAGGAGGTGACGCTTCGCCAGACCGAGCTCAGGCCAGAACGGCTTATCCAGATTAGTAAGCTTCACCAGACGGCCTTCGACCGGGAGTTCAAGCCCCTGCCTGTCCTTTGGGATGATTACTCGCGGCGGCGCTTTTCGCGGGCGTGGTTTTGCCGGTGCTGAGCGCTCAACTCTTGCAGGATGATAATCACGGGTTGCTGCTTTGCGAGGCATTGGAGTTAAGGTTTTACGTTAAGGTCGTAAAGCAAACTGCTCCTCTTTGGAGTGCGGCGGCTTGACGCCGCTTTTGGATGCGACACCATGGAGCGCAATGGCGGAGAGTCATTAGCAATCGTGGTCGCGACCCGCCGCTACCCAAAGCGCCGTCCAGCCGGCGCACTCCAAAGGACGGCATCTTAGGCTTCGGCTTTCGTCGGTTGGGCGTTAACTTCTTCAACCTCTTTCTCAAGTGCTTGCAGCCCCTTCATCAACATCGCTCGATGTGCGGGCTGAACTGCTTTCTCCAGTTGCTTCTCAATCCTTGACCGCGAGAGCTCTAACGAATGCAGACGCTGCTTCCGGACCCGCTCCTCGATGGGCACGCGCGGCGCGCGCTCCTGTGATGCGTGCTGGCTGGCTTCCTCAACCTGTTCCTCAAAAGATTTGCCCCATCCGATTGCCATAAAAAGTAGGACAGACATTCCTGTCTGTCGGTCGGAGCTAACACACTCGTTTAGCGAGCTGGTTTACTTCTGTCTCAGTCGCCTTCCCTGCCCATTTAATGACCAAACCAGGGATTGAACCTGGGAACAGTTAGAGGTTGGGAAGGGTGGCTTGCCCCCGCTCGTTGCCTACCGCGATTCAGAGCGCAGCAAGTCCTTCTCTCTTATTCATACTTGTAGCCACAGTGTGACAGACAGGAATGTCTGTCCTACTTAAACCACCGTGCCGTCAGCGATTACCGAATTCTTCGGAACAATAATAATTCCATCGCGAATGTAATACGCTCCGTTCACTCCGTCGGCCTCCATCACACCCGCCTCGTTAACCAACCGCACGGCGCTTCCGATTCGAGCATTCTTATCAATGATCGCGCGCCGGATGATGCTTCCTTCACCGACGCCCAGTCGTGGCCGGCTGGCTTGGCGGTCAGCAATCATGTCTTCCAACGTTTGATAATAATCAGCGCCCATGATGTAAGACGCTTCAATCTGCGTCCCTTCGCCTATGCGACTGCGCAATCCGATCACGGAGCGACTAATCGTTGCTCCATTAATGATGCAGCCGTCGCTGACAATCGAATCGCGGATTGCACAATTGTCGAACTTCGAAGGCGGCAGGTAGCGCGCACGCGACAGCAAAGGCGCTTCAGCATCGAATAGATTAAACGGAGGAATTGCCGCCGTCATGTCGAGGTTAGCTTTATAAAACGCCGCAATCGTCCCGATGTCTTCCCAGTAACCATTGAACAGGAAACCCTGCACGTTGTATTTCCCAATCGTTCCCGGAATCACTTGCTTGCCGAAATCCATGTGCGAAGGATCTTCGCTCAGCAACTGCTCCAACCTGTCATACTTAAAAACGTAAATCCCCATCGAAGCGAGATACGGTTTAGCGACGGCTTCTTCAGGAGTCAGTCCCAGCGACGTCGTATCAACGCGCATCTTTTCCAACGCCTCACCCGTAGGCTTTTCACTAAACTCAACGATGCGTCCCGTCTCGTCACTCTTTAGTAATCCAAATTCGCTCGCCGAATCCGGCGGTATCGGAATAACAGAAATCGTAACGTCCGCATCGGTTTCATAATGTCGCGCCAAAAACTTGCGGTAGTCCATGCGATACAGGTGATCGCCGGAGAGGATCAGCAGCGTATCGATGCGCCAGTCGCGTATGTGCGGCAAAACCTGGCGCACGGCATCGGCCGTACCCTGAAACCACTGCGGACTCTCGGGTGTTTGTTCGGCGGCGAGTATCTCGACAAACGCATCGGCGAAAGTCGAGAAGCGATATGTCTGGGCGATGTGCCGGTTAAGTGAGGCCGAGTTGTATTGCGTCAGCACGAAGATACGGATGACGTCAGAGTTTATGCAGTTGGAAATCGGCACGTCGACGAGCCGGTATTTGCCGCCGAGCGGCACCGCAGGTTTCGATCGTTCCTTGGTGAGCGGAAACAAACGGCTGCCCGCACCACCGCCCAGGACCACTGCAAGCAGATTATGTCTGTCAGGCATTTATGTCCGCCGATTGATTGATTGAAGAACGTGGAATGAGGATAGACGGAAAGGGGGCGCTGTTTCAAGCGGCATGGCAACGGGGCGGTAGCCCAACCGTCAGGGAGGGCGTTAGTCTCAACGTAGAATGCGCCCTCCCTGACGGTCGGGCTACTGCCCCGTTGCCCAACGTGTCAGTACCACGTGCGTTCGCGGGTGGGTAGCGCGGGGTTAAAAGAATCGCCTGCCCGTTTAGATTGCGCACTTGTGCGCACCGTCCGTCTCCTGCTGCTGCACTTAGTACTGGCCAACATCTGAGCCACAGACACCCTGTGTGCGACAATGATCTCACTACATTGAAGGAGAGGAAACGGATGGACACGAAACGAGCGATGCTCCGACACTGCCTGGCAACTCTCGCGTATCGCAGCGGGAAGGTCTTGCGAGATGCGCCCCCAGACTTCGCTGACTATCGCGCGAGCCAGACCACACGCACTCCCGCTGAGATTCTGGCCCACCTTGGCGATCTGATTGAGTGGGCTTCATCGGTGGCGCGTGGACAGGAAACATGGAGCAACGCTGGGCCGTTAAGTTGGCAGGCAGGGACCGATCGCTTCTTTGCTTCCCTAACTGCCCT
>JBGTCM010000082.1:0-2531 GCA_041748795.1 Pyrinomonadaceae bacterium | reverse complement strand
CGCGTGGCTTTGCTTGATCGAGCAAATGTCGACACGGACCAAATCATTCCAAAGCAGTTTCTCAAACGGATCGAGCGCACGGGATTCGGTGAGTTTCTTTTTAATGACTGGCGTTACCTGCCAGACGGCACACCCGATCCTTTCTTCTCTCTGAATCACCAGCGTTACCGAGACGCATCAATCCTGGTTACCGGAAAGAATTTTGGTTGCGGCTCTTCGCGTGAACATGCGCCGTGGGCACTCGCAGATTACGGCTTTCGCGTCGTCGTCGCGCCTTCATTCGCAGATATTTTCGCCAACAACTGTTTGAAGAATGGATTGCTGACGGTGGCCCTCACTGAAGAAGAGATACTCGAGCTTGGACGACGCACGCGCGAGATAGAGGCCTATCAGGCCAGAGTAGATCTTGAAGAGCGCCGTATAACTGACGCTGCGGGTTTCTCGGCGGATTTTGCTATCGACGAATTCCAGCGCCACTGTTTGCTAAACGGTCTGGACGACATAGGCCTGACTCTTCAACACGAATCTGAAATCGCCGCATACGAAACCCGCCGCTCGTTCCTGTGACAGTCTCATTGCCTCCAAGGCGCAAAGAACGCCAAGTCAATAACTGTCAGCCTTGTTTTCTTGGTGCTCTTGGCGTCTTGGCGGTTAACCCCAATTCAATTGAACAAACCCAGACGCAGTGTCGTATGACACGCAACGGAGGGCACGAGCAATGCGGGATCCATTTACAGCGGGGCTTTTAAGTTTACTAATTCCTGGAGTAGGGCAGCTTTACAACGGTCGCATACTGGCGGGAATTCTCTGGTTAATAATTACGCCGGGGTTTTGGATTGGTTCAGGGGGCACACTCGGGTGGATCTGTCACCTCATCTCAGCTTACACCGCCTATTCGTTCGCAAAGGACCATCCGATCCGCGCGTAAGTAGGACAGACATTCCTGTCTGTCTGAGGCTGGTTAAAAGCATCTGATAAAACCAGGAACGATCCGGTGGTGGTTTCAACTCTACAGTCGCCTGCTATCAGCGTTGAAGCAAACTAACAGTTTGCTTTACCCACGCCCCTCTCGCTATTCTTTCGCCCATCAAAAACGATAACCAGGCAGACCCGGCTGTAATAAACATTGCGCCACGCGAGAACCCTTTGCGTGCCGGTATGCGACTGGAAGCTACGGCGCCACCCTGCGTAGTCGTAATCTTCGGCTCGACTGGTGATCTGACACGACGCAAACTTCTTCCTGCCCTGTTTCGACTCAACCAACAGCGACTCATCCCTAATGAGTTTGCGGTTCTTGGCACTGCTCGACAGTCCATGAGTGATGACGAGTTTCGTGGGCTGATGAAACAGGCGCTCACAGAATTTGGCTCGGAAGATACACTCGACGAGTCGGCGTGGGAGAGTTTCGCCAAACGCATCTTCTATGTCGGCGGAGAGTTCGCCGAACTCGAGACTTATCAAAACATAAAAACTCGCCTCGAACAGATCGACAACGAATTCCAAACGCAGGGCAATCGCATCTTCTATCTGGCAACGTTGCCTGACTTCTTCGGTTTAGTCGCAAAGCAACTTGGCGAAGCGAAGTTGGCGCGTCCGAAAAAAGAAAGCTGGACACGCATCATTGTGGAGAAGCCTTTCGGCACCGATCTGGAAAGCGCGCGCAAACTGAACAAAGAGCTGGCCGCGGTTTTCGATGAAAAACAGGTTTACAGAATCGACCACTATCTCGGCAAAGAGACGGTCCAGAATCTCCTGGTCTTTCGTTTCGCAAACAGCATCTTCGAGCCGTTGTGGAACCGGCAGTATATCGATCACATCCAGATTACAAATGCGGAGACCAAGGGGGTCGAAGGTCGCGGATCCTATTACGAAAAAGCCGGCGCGTTGCGCGATATGATCCAGAACCACGTGTTTCAGGTGACGTCTCTGATTGCGATGGAGCCGCCCGCTGCGTTGTCGGCGAATGCAGTTCGCGACGAGAAGGCGAAGGCGCTTCAGTCTGTGCGAGCCTTCCCGCAAGAGCGTATCGATGAACTGGCAGTACGAGGGCAGTATGGACCGGGCACAGTTTTGGGCGACACAGTGCCGGGGTATCGCGAAGAGCCGGGAGTGGATCCAAATTCTTCCACCGAAACCTTTGCGTCGCTCAAGATGTATTTTGACAACTGGCGCTGGGCCGGCGTGCCTTTCTATATACGTTCGGGCAAACGTTTGCAAAAACACGTCACGGAGATCGCCATTCACTTCAAGGGCGTTCCGCATCGATTGTTCACGGATGCCGACGCGCCGCTCGAGCCAAACGTGTTGGTGATTCGCATTCAGCCAAACGAAGGAATCACGCTGCGGTTCGCCGCCAAGCTGCCGGGACAGGCGATGCGCATTCGTCCCGTGAACATGGACTTCCGCTATGGGTCGTCGTTTGGGGTTAAGCCGCCTGAGGCCTATGAGCGTTTGCTGCTGGATTGCATGCTCGGAGATTCGACGCTCTACGCGCGGCGCGATATGGTGGAACGCGGATGGGAGATCGTGTC
>JBGTCM010000081.1:0-12335 GCA_041748795.1 Pyrinomonadaceae bacterium | reverse complement strand
AGGCATTCAGTTCGGATATTTTCAGTGACCCTTTAGCGCAAATCCAGACACGAGTAATCTTCCGCCCAACGATCGCAAAAATCAGAAAATCCTGCTCATATTTTGTTTGGGTCGCAAGTCGCCGCCAGTTTAATAGGTCATGATCCGAAGGGTTAGGGGTATCTTCAGGATGTGTGTGCCACTCGCCGAGGTAGATGTGGGTGTTCCTTGAGGTTCTCCATACCAAGTTAATTTAACGTTGGGCGGCGGTCTTAGTGCGTTTGAAGAAAAAACGTCCTCGCCTGTCTTCTCCTGACGGAACAGTCGCCTCGTCGATGACTACGTCGTCAGTCCCCTCGATGAGCCTGCCGAGCAGCATGCCTCCAGCCTCAGGTGCGGCGGCGTCCTCCTGACGATGGTTTTCAAGAATCATCTTCGCATCGTTGCCGAAGCTAATAACCCCGCCGCCAGGGTGTAAGAAGTTCATGTGATCACGTTGTGGCAAGAGGGGCAGTCAGATCGAACGAACCGGTTCTCTCTGCGCCGCTCCCCCTCCTGGAACGCTTTGCCGCGCGTGGAGAGTAAGAAGCCGGCCTGGGCAAAATCGGGAGCGCTTCCCCTCCAACTAATCAGGACGTTTTCGGTTTCTGCTTTCATGAGAATACTCGCCGCATGCCTGGCGGCCTCGACTGCCGCTTGATCCGCATCCACGCTGGCGAAGGGCGTAAACGAGCCTGCGCAACCGGAGAATGTTCTCTGGAAGTGTTGCCCCGGAGCAGCAAAAGCGGACTTATTGAATATCCCGTAAGATGGATCAACATCAAATAAGCATCTGTAACACCCAGTCCCTGAAGCGACCCCGGTTGCCAGCAGGTGACCGCCAACTCCCAACGGTTCGACCCAGACGTGCAGGCGTGGTACTCGCCGGTCGAGCAGGTCATTAAGACGAAGTTCGAGGTTCTCGTCGCCTAAGGCAATGACCACCAGATCTGCGCCCATGACGAAATCCTGATTTTTCTTTGTCACGTCTTCGACTTTTTCCTCACGGCACTCGACCTGGATGTGGGGGAACCTAAGACCGAGCTGCGCCTTCATCCCGATGGCCTTGTTGATCCCCACGTAACTTGCACCTAGTGCATGGCGGTGAACGTTCCCGGACGTTAACACCTCTGGTTCGACTATTCGTAGGCGCCCAACTCCCAACGATGCGAGGTGCTCGGCCACATGGGAGTTGACCGACCCGCAGCCGACAAGCGCCACCGTTTTGGCAAGAAGTCGGCCCGTTGCGCCGCCCCTGGTCAAAAGGTAGTCTGAGTCGAAGCGTTCAATGTGGAACTTAGTGACAGGCACGTCGCGCGTGAACCGCATTTCTAAATCCGCTGGCACATGACCGGCGCGAAATCCCTTGTGCGCGCGCCGCGCCAGCTCGCCTACCGCTTGCTCCAAGCGAACTGCGATCATCACGCGCCCTGCATTTGGGTCCTCGAGAGGTATTGACATTACGATCGTGGTCGGAAGATGCCGACCTGCGAGCCAAGCCTTTAACTCACTCTCGGATTGCGAGGCCGCGTGCCTGCGGATGATTTCAATCACGTCGGCGGTCGATAATTTCTCATCGAAGTCTGGCGGGATGAAGCCGCTCTGCAATTCTACGAAGAACGCCTCCTCCTGCTTGGCGACTGGCCGCCCGATCTTTGAAGCCCACGTCTGCGCTTCGCTTGAGTTGTCGGCGAGCAGAAGAATGGTCTCTTTGTCTCGGCCCGTGCGCGCGATAGAAGCTTGCTTTATTACCCTACTGTGGCCAGACGCTTTGCATATTGACCATAGAATTCCTTTTGCTCCTACTTCCCAGTAAGCGAGGAATTCTTTCTTGAAATCGTCATCGTTAGCGCCGGACAAACCTTTCAGCACGTCCCTCGCGCGTGCTAGTGTCTCGGCTATCACGCCGCGGGGGTTAGCGGCGTCGATAAGCACACCAGTTGCTGGCGCTACGCAAATCTTTCCACTCCTTTCGACGTGCGGAACCCTGCGTGGGAGATCCGAGCGATCGATGACTATCTCGGGGAGGGCTCCGGGAAAATCCTCGGGCAGTCGCAATTCCACGGGGAAAACCCCGTATTCATCACAGTCCACGGCACCCGACCAAGTCCCGTTATCTCCGAGCTCAAAGTCCAGCGCGTTGAGTTTGGCGTGAGCTTCGTCCATTGGTAGAACTGGCAATGGCTCAACTTGTTGCAGCACCTCGTCGCTCACGCTGATGAACTGGACGACACGATCGCTGGAGCTGATGTCTTTTTAGCAGTGTCGTCGGGCTCGGGCACGGGGAAGTCCGGCCCGAACACCTTCTGAAGAATTCGGCACGCCACGACGGGGTCGACTTCCTTGTCAGCCTCACGCAGCGCCGTCGCCATCGCAGTGTAGCGTTCCTTCAGCTCGATCATTTCCTGATCGGTCAAGCGTCCAAACATATCTTCGTATTCTGGCGTGGGCTTCACGGCGACCAATCGCCCGATGGTGCCGGCGACACTGGTGGCCAATGACTCGAGCGCCGCCCGGTCGTCAGGCAACCCCATCCAGGTGAGGCGCGGCTGAAGCTTCTGCATCGCCAGCAGTACAAACGCGAGCCCCGTAGGTTTTGCCGTCGACTCCTTAGGGATCGCTTCATCAATCCACCGCCTCTGGTAGCGGATGCACCGGCGGAACTGATCAGTTTTAGTTGCGTTGTCCTGGGTTCCATCAAAAGGCTTCCTGGCGTCGCGAATGCGGCCGAGAAGTCCAACTGGATCGGCTGGTCGCCAGCCGTCCGTCTTGTGCGCGAGGCGGTACTGTTCGGCACCGAGGGCATCAGTCCAGCGTGCATATACAACCAGATCTACGTGATACCCGTCCTTGTAAGTCACGCGGATGCACGGGCCCCTGCTCTCAACCTTCTCAGTGTGCCCATCAACTGCCTCGAATACCCAGCCGCGAACGGTTGCGGCGTCGTAGTCGGTTTCGGAAAGGTTGAAGCGCAGGCCGACGTCGATGTCGAATTCGATGTCAGCAATAGGAACGACACCCGTCTTCATTCGGTAGCTGCCCTGATTCATCTCAACGAACCCTGGGTGCCCCTTTTCGGCGACGTACTTGCGAACGCGGTTGATGATGATGTCGCGCTTATTGCGCAAGGTCTCGCTCATTTCGTAATCCGTCCTGATCTTTTGGTGAAATTGCTCAAAGTATTTCTGTACGTTTGCCATCTGAAACTCCTATTTCTCGAAAAAGATTTTGAGACTATTGCGGATGTCGGTCCTATATGCATGGTCGGTACCGATCTGCCTGAGCGTCTCCGTCGCCCTCTTCGTGGCGATGTCCATATCCACACCAACCGGTTTTTGAAGTTCGATCCGCACATAGCGAGAGGCGACGTCCGGTTGCCAGGCGACTATGCGGCGCAGGGTTTCGTGTGCGATCATCGACGACGAGTCAATCATCACTCCCGCCAGTCTCGTCCCCCACGAAACGAGGCCGCGGCTCAAGAGGAATTGGTCGATTAATCCGCGCGTGGACGCGCGCTCCGCGAGGTCAGCCCTGGGTGTGGAGAGCGAGAGAATGCGGATCTCTCTCGGATCGACGCCGATGTGTGAGACGGCCTCGGCGTAACCGATGAGGGCCGGATGATTGGCAAACACACCGCCGTCGCAGTACCGCTCCTCACAGTCTGCCGTCGGCGAGCGCACCTTAACCACAGGCAGGTAGACCGGTGCCGATGCGCTTGCCAAGGCAACATCGCGGACCAGGTAGCCATCATCTCTGGTCAAGTCGGCGCTATGGTCGGTCTTGAAAATGCGGGGCTTGCCGGTCGTCAGGCAAAAGGCTGTGATGGCGACGGATTTCTTCTGCGTGCGCAAATCGCCAAGAGTAAGGTCCCCAAAGGCATCCTTCAGAGATCTCTTCAATGCCTTGTTCGAATAACGGGCCACGAACAAGCCGGCAACAGCCCTCAATTGCCGTGCGCCAGGAAAGGGGTTATTGAATACCTGACAGCCGAAACCTTGATAGAGCGATACCACTTCTTTGCCGGACATGCCGGAAGCGAGAGCCAAAGCGATTATCGCCCCCGTGCTGGTACCGCAGAAGAGGTCGAAGCGCTGGTGGCAGGATGTGCCAAAGTGACGCTCGGTCTCCTCGACGAACGCCGCTGTGGCAAGCCCAAGGTAGCCTCCGCCATCCAAGCTAAGAATTTGCATCTAGTTCAACCCCCAATCGCCAAATCTAATGCTATACCCAAACATTGCATGCGCTTTTCCGTTCATCTCACATCCGCTCCACATAAAGGCCACGATGTACGCTGATAGCTAACACTGCTTACAGTGTACAGAAAATTTTTTACAGTGTCAATTGCGTCTCGTCTGATTCCGGAAATACTTCGCCCAGACGGATCCTGGCTACGACCGGATTGACGTCAAATATTTCAGCGAGCGACTCTGTAGCTAACGTCCGCTTGATGGCCGGCAGGATCTTGGTTTCCAGCAAGCCTCTCGTTTCAAGCAAGGACTCAATCGCTTTTTGCACGAGCGGTCGCGGCAGCAAGAGCGGGCCGATGGCTGAATTCGCCTGGAATTCCCACCACCGTCCATCATAGCGACGAGGTCCCGTTGAGCTTATTCCTGGTAAATCGCGGCAGAGAATGCGGGGATGGTCCATGTTCAGGGAGTCATCGAACAATGACTGGGCCTGCTCTCCGAGCACAAACAGATGGCCCTGAAGCAGTACGTGGCCTGCCTCGTGCGCGAGGGTTGTCCGAACGCGCCGATCAGCTTGCTTGCTTGGATCTTCACCCAGGATACTCGCTATCACGATTCGCTCCACGCCGCCCGGTCCAAAAAGGGAATAACCGAGCGTGCCTTCTGGCAGGTCTTCGTAGTCGGGCGTAATGCCAAATCGCTTTCCGATAAAGCGTTCAATCCTGATCGGTTCGGGAGACTTTGGAAAAAGTTGAACAGCCAGAAGTTCATCCGTGCAGATCGCTTCAATGGTAGACGTTTTGTAAAACGGCCGCGTGGCGAATGGTCCTCGATTGGTTCGATAGCTCTTCATGCCTTTTTCTTCTTGTTGGGCTTGTGCCCGCGAAGATTTAGGATTTCTTCCGGCGTGATGTTTTGGTCAACGATCGTTCGAAAGGCAATCCCATACTTCGGATTTAGCTCTGTGAGTCGCTTGAGATCTTCGACCGGAGGTCTCGGATCGTAGTCCTGCAATTCTGCGACGGTTACATCAATCGCTTTGCAAATTTTTTTGAGTACATCGTCTGAAGGGTAACGCCGCCCCAATTCAATATCAGACATGAAAGGAGCTGACACTTCTACTCTTCTGGCTAGTTCTCTCAAAGAAAGATCTTTTTCGTCTCGTTTTTCTCGAATGAATTGTCCAAGGGTTTTCATGGTGGTGACTGTAAGCTTAGTGTGCTTACAGTCTCCTGTCAACTGGCACGCCCGACATCTTAAAGTGAGCCGACGGGCTGGAAGCGAGCTATGAACTATGGCAGGCCAAACGGATACCCAATGTAACGCCAACCCGCACACATTCATTTCACTCCTTGTTCAACCCGTTCCAAATACCTCGTGATGTGTTCTTCAGAGAATCGCAACGTTCGACATGCGCGATAACAGGCCAACCGCTTACGGCGAATCTCACGCATCACTGTAGAGCGGGAGATGCCGCCACAAAGCTGCCTGACATCCTCAACGGTGTACTTCGCTCGCTTGCGCTCCAGCGTCGGGCTAGTCTCCACTTGCTTCGATACCTTCTCTTCCATACTTCTCTCGCGTGCGATTATCACGAGTCTTTCAACTTTCAGCCCATTTATATCTCGTTTCTGACTTCTCAGAAGTAAAGGCCGCTTACGGTAAGTTGCCTTCCGCTTTGACCGATGATCGATCCTTCGGTGTCAAATCGAGAAAAGGGGTGGGATGTGAAGTCTTCTTCTTCCTGGCTTTATCAACCAGGTTGCGAATATGACCGTCCGAGCAGCAGAGCAATAGATGAGCTTCCCTAAAGGAAATGAACTCCTTAACCATTATTCGGTGCAAGGCTCTTTGAATGTTTACCGCTTCAGTGTCCTCTATTAAAGGGTCTGAAGAGTCTCTTGCTTGGCCGACTAACTCGGCAGCAACCTCCTTCGAAATTCTTCTGATTCGCTCATCAAGGAGGACGAGAAAATCATCTTTGCTTTCTATGCTCATAGGTGTTTCTTTTTGCGAGAAGGGGTGTTAGCGTTTGCTAACACCCACTTTTGTCAATGTTTCATTGGTGCAAAAGCTCGAAATGGTCTTTAGACCCGATCAGGGGTGTTAGCGTTCGCTAACAGCCTGACGGCAAAAGGGGGCCCGTTTTGACTGCGAGGATGACCACTGCATCCGGGTAAGAAGAAAAATCATTTCTATTTTCCGTTCCCTCACAGATTCTTTCTGAAAAATCTTCATGCCTCGATTAATCCGGGATTACAAAAGGCCCAGGAGAATTTTTCATTCAGCCGGTCTCTAGACGCCGGCTTCCTCACACTTAGCAGTCTTTACCAACAGCTCCAGACGCCGCTATCTATCGACCAACTGCTCTACAAAGAACATGCCATACAAGGGCGAGAAGGGCGGACGTGATCAGCCGACTGGGACGTAAACGCAGGAAGTGTTTGTGTTTAAGAATTTTTCGAAGGAAGACATTAGATTAGTCCGAAAGGAATTTTGTCAGCCGTATCTGTATAGGAAACTTTCCGGTGTAAAGGAAACCTGCTGTAAAGAAAACTTGCGCGGTAAAGGAACGTTCCAAGTTCTTAATGCTATTTCAGGAACTCTTAATGTAAGGCCCACTTCTAAGGTCGGGATTACTATGTGTGATGTGGACCAACTCAGCTCTCAAGACCGCTCTCTTTGAATCGTTAGCCGCGAATGCGAACAGGATCTCAACGTTAGTGTTCGTGTTCTCCGACACTAATCCAGAGATTGACCTCGAACTGCCAATTTCGTGATGACGATCAGGTTTTAGGCGGAAAAATATTTTTGCCGATCATTGCGTGTAACCTCACATCCGCACCAGGACCAAAACCAATAATGAGATTTCGATCAGGCTCTCCTCCAAAACCAGAAGCGGTACCACGCTCCGTCTGATTCCTACAATGCGTTTGGGGAGCAGGCGGACCTGCTGGTGGCACAGCCGTTGCCAGGTGGTCCAAGCCAGAGCGTTCAACTGGAAACTTCGCCCCAGCGAGTTCCACGAAAACTTCGCGAGAGGGAACACGGCTAAGACACAGGAAAGGGAAGCTACAAGCAATTCAAAAAACTTACCGAGACAATGTTTCTGATAGTACGAGCCGTGCTTATTTCTTCTGGAAAATTGCCGCGGAAGCCGGCGGACAAATTTTCGGACTAAATCTTTTGCCGTTATGAAGATAGGCATTCGGTGGCGCCACCACCAGATTCAAGCGGCACCTGAAATTTCAACCGGCAGTTGACTTACAAACTTCAAAAAGAGGTGAACACTAATGAAAACAATTTCCGCTTCAAACGGACAATTTGAACTCAGGAACATTCCCTGGGAAGAACGTCTTCAAGATCATAACAACAAGAAAACCGAATACCTTGAAAACTGTTTGTTCCGCGGGTGCACAGAGGCGACTATCAAATCTCTGGACTCATCGTTGACCAGCGTGTTCAATCGAGTGCAGATTGAAGATCCCACTCATCCAGAAGGTCGCAGACACATTGTGTGTTGGGACGTACTTGATCCACTTCGCGGTTCGGCCTTGGTCGGTCTAATCACAGCGTCGTTATTACAAGACGAGTTGTCACACGGAACTCGTCGGCGCTATCTGGGGGCCTTTCGAGGATTCTGCGCATTTATTATTGAAAAACCAAGTATTCCCGGGCCCTCGGTTGTAATGGTTGCCGAAAAGTATGGACCGATCACAATAAGTTTTAGTAGATACGATCTGCCGATACACGCGCAGGATAGGCCAGTTAAAAAACGCTACGCACTTGCGCTACTTCTACTGCATTACCTTTACGAGTTCCTCAGAACGGAATACGTCCCCCATCACAAACTAGCGCACGCAGCAGCTCGAGATTACGCGGCCATCGTGCTACAAGCCGAAACGGGTCTACGAGTGAGTGAACTTCTTGCTATACGGCTCGAAGGGGAGAGCTGCGATGTTGATTGGGAAACCGGACGGATCCGCGTGTTCGGCAAAGGAAAAGCTTATGGCGGCAAAAGAATCCGTTGGGTTCCCTTAAGTCCAATGTCGATCGCCGTGCTAAAAGTCTTTATAGAGATGTTTAGACCAATGTTTCCGACATCATGCGAAAAAGATTATCTCTTTTTAGACAATAATGGACACCGGCTCATGCCCTATCAGTATGCGAGGAGCTTTAGGAAAATCATCCGTCTGGCAAGACAATTCGGCGTGCTTATACCTGAAGATCTAAGGTCGCATGATCTTCGTCGGACCTTCGCGACAAACTTTCTCGAAGAGAACCCGATGGCTTACCGCAAGCTGCTGAAGCAGCTCGGCCATGCCTACCCAAGCTCGGCAGCTCCCTACCTCGTGGCCACCGATAACGATGTCGAGGATCAACAATCGGACCTAGTTGATTTGTTTCTTGATCCTGCAATTGATAAGTGGGGGAAAAAATAATGCCAATCAAATGGAACCTGCGAGAGATGTTAAGGCAAGTGGAAATAACAAAGGCATCTGAGATCAGCAGAATTATTTATGACCGGACTGAATACCGGATTTCAACGCAGGCGGTTTGCGATCTCCTTAATGACAAACCCAAGATGCTTCGACTCGATACGGCCCAAGCGTTCTGTGACGCCTTTGGTCTTCGACTCGGTGAATTCTGCGAAATCGTACCCGGTCCACCGCGAAAGCTAAACGCAAAGTCTTGTGACACCAAACCTCTAAATCTCACAGGAGCGGGCTCGGACGACAAACACGGCCAGCATTCCGGTCGGCGAACGAAGCCGGCGGGTTAGACCTCGCATCCTTCTTTTTCGCTGCAGGTGAACTCAACTCCCTCAACCAGCCAGCGTAAACCCATCAGGAACAGGCTGGCGTTCGGATTGCGCCAACTAAAGTCGCCTGGTTGGCAAGGATTAATTGTGAAACTAACTAATCGGTCAATTATCTGTGATGTTTGTAAATTACCGCGAAGGACTCATCACAGGTTCGACGTCTGTCCGAAGTGTGCCTGCACACTCAACAAAATACGCTGTAGTGCTTGCCCCAGGCTTTTCCGTGCGGTAGCCCCTGGTTCAATTCTTTGTGGCTTGTGCACCACCTTACGTTGCGGCGAAAAGGTTATTTGTGAGACTTGTGGAATTAGTGATTTCGCGCTAAAAACAGATCCCAAACAATGTCTTCGTTGCCATAAGAAAAGTGTGAACGGCAAGTACGAATCCGCTTTACCTGAAAAGATTACCTGCGTAGTGTGTGGCCTGACCAAGGACTCTTGTCTGAAAAATGAAATGATTTGCCGGGCCTGTCACACCAAGCGGCGCTATGGCGATCAAAAGTGCTCGATCGTTGGCTGCGAAAGGTCGGCACGTCATAAGAAATTTCTTCTTTGCGAGCGGCACAACTTGCTGCGGCGACAAGAGGCACATGGTCTGAAGTGCACCGTAACCGATTGCGATAAGCTCGCTCAGTTCAAGAAGGCCCTACTCTGCGGCCATCACTATAATGAACAACGGGCAAAAGCTAGTCTAGAAAAGTATGTGCTGGATTATCACTCGCCGTTCCCGCAAAACCAGGCGTACTTTGGCGACCTCGCGTCCAGGATCGATTGGTCGCAGACAGTCACGAGTGACCATTTGAGTAGACTCCGCGCGGGCGGCGACTTTCTCAAGATTAATGAGTTGCCCGAGGTCTTAAGTTGGAGGGCAATTGACGATCTCCTACCACAATATGGTGAAGGAAACAGTCACAAAACAAAGTTCATTCGTTCTTGCCTGTTCGACCTTGGCCATCTCTACGCCGAACGGGGTGCAATTCAGGATTGGAACTCTTACTTGCTTGAACGGCGGCTACGGTCTTTAAAATCCACTCCGGCAGCTTTTTGCGATGATGTCTCCAATTTTCAGAAGTGGGTAATGGGAGGAATGCTTTACCCCAACGCAAAAGCTTCTGTCGAAGCCGGCGAAATCCTAGCGAATACCGCTGAGGTTCTGCTTAGTAATATCGGTTCTTTGAATGCATTTCTAAAGTGGTGCGTACGACAGGGTGTTAATTCGCTTGATGAAGTTGACGCTAATGTGATCGCTAATTATCAAAGGACCTTACTGTGGAAATTCCAATGCGGTAAATGTGGTAACTCCGTCCCCTTTGAGTCTGGAGACCCTACAAAGAAGTGTGCAACTGAGAAATGCGAAGCAAGCAATGCTTATGTAAAAGTGAAAAATCTTGCCCGTAATTCCAGGATCAGTATTACTTCGCGCCTTCGAGTCTTTTTTGACTGGGCCTTTCTTCACCAAGTGGTGACTCAAAATCCAGTAGAACGCATGGAAATGACATCTGGGCCGAGGGCCTTCACCATCATTGACGAACGTGGCAAGTCTACCGAAGTAGCCTCCTCAATCCGCCGTTACGATGACAGCCATATCCAAAAAATCTGCGCGTACATTGTGTCACCCGAAGCCGATCCCGAAGAGGCGATTATTTACTATTTGGTAATATTTCACCTTCTAACAAGAAGTGAGCTATGTAACTTAAAAATCCCTTCCTTGGTAAACAACCAACCCACCATCAGAGACTCAAAACGCGCGAAGGATTTTCAATATTTGCTCTTGCCTCCAAGTAAGCTTTCGCGCGGAAGGCGCTCTGCGCGACGACCCGGAAAAATAATTAAGTTTCCTCCCAAAGCCCTACCTTGGCTGGTCCGACTCCTTGAAAGATTTTACGAAAAGCGTGGGAGTTATGTTAAAGCCCCTCATAACGAGTACTTCTTGGTTGCGAACCGGAAAGGACGCCATAATAAGCCTGTCTCAGAAACCTGCGTTTTCCAAATTGTGCAACGAAGTTCGCAACGCTTGTTAGGCGGTTCTGTGAATGTTACCAACCTACGACAAACAGCGGCAGCCATTTTCACTCAGAGGTCAAAGCGCCGCTCAGCGGTGCTGACAAGGATGGGTTATGGCGCCAGATGGGCAACCCGGTTCAACTACCTGGAGACCTTTCCTTTGAAACCCAAGCCAGAGCTTTCAACTCACGACGGACGAAGCACGCGAAGGAAATCTGCTCGGAGCCAACGAGATGCGAGTCTCAGACCTCCTTTGTCGGATTGGAAACCCAAAGGTTTCTGATCTGCGTCAGCAGCTCTTATATACCTTCCAGCCGTAGCGAGGAAAGGCAGTCCAGGGCGAAGCGAACTGTTTTGTAGTTCGCGGAGTTCAGCGGAGCGAGGCTTGGCGAGCGCAGACCCTTGACGGCCTCCGCAGCGCAGGCTACTCCGTGCCGCCTGACTCCTCGCCCTGTTTCACTGACCATTGCGATAGACCTCTGCCGGCGTCTTGTACCCGAGCGCCTGGTGCAAGCGTTCGCCATTATAGAACTCGAAGTATGCGCCCAAGCCTTTCACAGTGGTAGCCACTGTTTGGTATTCCTTCAAGTAAACGTCTTCATACTTCACCGTGCGCCACAATCGTTCCACGAAAATGTTGTCCAGTGCGCGGCCTCTCCCGTCCATGCTGATCAGAATACCCTGGGCCAACAACCGGCCGGTGAATTCATTACTCGTGAACTGCGACCCTTGGTCCGAGTTGAATATCTCTGGTCGGGCACGTCGCAAGGCCCAATCCAGCGCTGACAAACAGAAGCTCGATTCCAAGGTGATCGACACTTCCCAACTCAACACGTAACGACTGAACCAGTCCATAATCGCCACCAGATAAACGAACCCGGCACTCAACCTGATGTACGTGATGTCAGTGCTCCATACCTGATTTACCCGCGTAATTGCTACGTTTCTCAGCAAGTACGGGTAGATCCGATGGCCCGGCGCCGGCTGGCTCAAGCGCGGCTTCTGATACAGCGCCGCTATCCCCATCTTCCGCAGTAAGCGCCGCACCCGCTTCTCGTTCACGCGCTCGCCTTGCGTCCGTAACCAGGCCGTCATGCGCGGCACTCCATAGAACGGCGTCCGCGTGTATTGCTCATCGAGCCATCCCATCAACCGCAGATTCCGCTCGCCTTCGCCGCCGGGTGCGTAGTACCGCGTCGCCCGCGCCAGCCCTATCAACTGACATTGCCGCGTGATGCTCAACCGCGGATGACCAGGCTCGATCAGCCGCCGCTTTGCCTCAGCCGAGCAGTCCAGCTTTTTTTT
>JBGTCM010000080.1:0-6244 GCA_041748795.1 Pyrinomonadaceae bacterium | reverse complement strand
GATCTGGACATTGTGCAATGGTTGGTCGGGGAAGATGTTGAAGTTACGGAATTGCACGCGGTTGGAATACCGATCCTGACTGACAAAGTTGATGCGGCGAACGCACGCCTCGAGTTTTCAACTGGAGCTGTAGCAAACATAACGGCGTCTCGCGTGGGCACTGAGAAGATTAGAAAGATGCGTTTCTTCCAGCCACACGATTATGTAGCTATCGACTATGCGACGAAACGCGCATCGATTAGCAGCCTTGCGCCTCCGGGCGCTGATGGGGGCTGGCCGGGAGTGCACGTGAAGAACCTGGATGTGATTGATATCGAGCCATTGCGAGCTGAAATTCTGGCGTTTGTGGAGGCGGCGCGAGATGGACAACCTTCCCCCGTGTCGGGACTGGAGGGACGAAATGCCCTCGCACTGGCGTTACGTGCTCTGCAACGAATCACAGAGCATGCGTCGCACCCAGGAGTCAGCGAAATCAGTAAAGCCACTCTGTAGGGGCGTCCCTCCGTGGGCGCCCCTCTGTCGCCGCTTGTAGCCACGTCAGAACATGGCACTCGTCTCCCACGAACCGGGGCGCCCACGGAGGGACGCCCCTACAGAATGAGCTACCAGGCCTCTTGCCTTTAACTAACCGCGCAATTCTCTTATTCTAGTTTCCCCGATAAATTCTCAAACTGTTAGATGTAGTCCTTTAGTATGAAAACCAGAATCCTCATTCAAAGCTGCGCGCTCGTAATGTGTCTCTGTTTCACTACGCGGGCGATCGTCGGGCAGACGTGTCAACTCCCCAAGCTTCCCATCCAACAATCTGCTCAAAACATTTTCGATGAGCGGCAGGAGATGGATCTGGGCGACGCAGTTGCTGAACACCTGCAAAATTCACATCAGGTAATCGAAGACGAAAAACTCACCTCGTATATCCGGCGGATTGGCGAACGACTGACGAAACATCTGCCGCCGACGAATCTGCGTTTTCAGTTTTTCATGTTCGACATTAACGACGTCAACGCTTTCACCTTGCCGGGCGGGCGAATCTACGTTTCGCGAAAGCTAGTGGCGTTTGCGCAGAATGAAGATGAACTGGCCGGCGTGATTGCTCACGAGCTCGGCCACATTATCGCGCGTCACTCAACGATCGATTCGACCATTCTCTTTCGCGAGGTCCTTGGCGTTACCGAAGTCACCGACCGGCGCGACATTTTTGAGAAGTACAATCGGCTAATTGAAAACACTGCGCGCAAACCAAAGGTTTTCGAAAAACTCGATAACCACGAAGCCGGCAACCAGAATGCGGCTGACCTAATCGGTTTGTATGCGTTAGTGCAGGCCGGCTACGACCCGCAGGCCCAGGCATCTCTCTGGGACCGTTATTTCGGGCTGAAGGGTAAAACTGGCGGCGGCTTTCTGTCAGATCTGTTCGGCCGAACCAAGCCGGAGCAAAAGCGTTTGCGTGAAATGTTGAAAGGGCTCGAGTCTTTGCCGGCAGAGTGTCGCGGCGCACGCAACACCGTATCGAGTTCGGAATTTCGTCAGTGGCAAACCGAAGTCGTTAGTTACTCGAGCCTGGCCCACCGCAAAGAATCGCTGCCGGGCCTGGCTTCAAAGCAGGTGCTCAATCCTGCTTTGCGCAGCGATGTCAACTTACTGCGCTTTAGTCCCGATGGAAAATTGCTGCTAGCCCAGGACGATTCCGGAATTAACGTTCTTACACGCGAACCACTGACGCCTCTCTTTCGCATCGATGCGATGGACGCAAAGGTCGCGCAGTTTACGCCTGACTCGAAACAGATTGTCTTTTGGAATACCAACATGCGTGTTGAGTTCTGGGACGTGGCGGAACAAAAGCTCAAGAGCGCACATGAAGTAGTTGTGCGAAAGAAGTGTTTGCAAAGCATGTTATCTCCAGACGGCACAGTGCTGGCTTGTTTGGACAGCGATTTGGGTTTGAGCCTGATTGAAGTCGCAACTGGAGCATCGATTTTTGAAAAGAAAGAATTTACCCAGATCGGGTTTATGGATTTCTTTTCAATGATCCTCGCAGCCATTGCCGATGACGAGTTTAGCCCGAGCGATCACGAGTTCATTAACATGGCTTTTTCCCCGGACGCACATTACTTCGTAGCGGGTGATCGGTCGCTCATGATCAACGCATTCGGCACAGGCACCAATGTTCAGTCGGTTGTGTTCGACCTGACGACGCGGACAACCTCGAGCGTGAAGGGTGATTTGAAGGAGATTATTTCGAGCGGTTTCGCCTTTGTTGGCCCGAGCAAATTAGCCGGCTACAATAGTAGCAACAAAAAGAAGTCCGGCATTTACACTTTTCCGGCGGGTCAAGCGGTTGAGAACTTCGAGTTATTCGGTTCATCTCTTTGGCCGGTGACTTCCGGTAATTATGTTTTGCTGCGAAGACCGGGAAAGTTTTCGGGTGGACTGCTTGATTTGACGACGCACAAAGTCACAATGATCAACCAGCGACCGATGCTAGACGCTTACGGCGCGGTGTTGGCGTCTGAACAACGAAATGGCACGTTAGGATTGTTTGACCTCACGAAACAAACGCCGCAAAACGTTGTTCTTCCAAAAGCTCCTTTTGGTCGTTTGTATGCTGTAGACGTCACGCCGGATTTTAAGTGGCTTGCCGTGTCCGGTTATTCACGAGGCGCGGTTTGGGACCTGGCGCAAGACAAAATGGTCCTGGCTTTACGAGGATTTCGGGGCGCCTTCTTCGGCGACGCCCAGATGTTTTACGCAGACTTTCCCAGGGAGCCGCCAGTCGAACGCACTGTTGCACACTTTAACCTGGCAACTGGAAAGGCCGTCACGGGCCCCGTAATCGAAAACACTTCGTCAAGGCAGCAGGGCGCATTCATAATCCAGTTCAACCCCAACAAGAAGAATGGCGGTTACTGGGAAAACGTTACGATGGAGATCAAGGATGCGATAACGCTATCGCCCTTATGGTCACTTTCGCTTCCGCAGGAACGTCCGCGATATTGGGTGGCGCCACGCGATGGAACGATGACGCTGTTATGGCCGGTTTCCTCGAAGGCCACGTCGTCTGCCGTAAAGGCCAATCCTATTCTGGCGCAGCAATTAAAGACTTTGAAGGAGAAGGAGGGCGACTACTTCCTCAAGGTGTTGGATGTAAAGAGTGGCAAACCACTGGGCGAGCTGCTGATCGAAACGGGCAAAGGCTCATTTCGTATTACGGACGTGGTTACGAGTGGTGACTGGGTTGTGATTTCGGATAATCAGAATCGGACTCTCGTTTACTCGCTCAGCAGTGGTCAGCAGAAGGCGAAGGTGTTCGGAAAACTGGCCGCCGTCAGCACGGTTGGCAATCTGCTCTGCGTCGAGAATGGCGAAGGACTTCTAAATCTGTACGAGCTGACTTCATTTGCAGAGCGACAGAGGTTTACTTTTCCAACGCGCGTCTCTTTTGTTCGCTTTAGTGAAGATGGTAAACGTTTGTTTGTCCTGGCCGCAGACCAGACTGTTTACATCTTGAACCTTTCACCACCAGGTGAGTCGCCGGGCCGTTAGTCCATTTGGAGTGCGGCGGCTCGACGCCGCTTTTGCACCGTCTCCAATATCCATTTGGAGTGCGGCGGCTCGACGCCGCTTTTGCAGCGTCTCCAAATATCCATTTGGAGTGCGGCGGCTCGACGCCGCTTTTGCAGCGTCTCCAATATCCGCGAGTCCAGGTGGCCGCTGCCGAAAGCGGCGCCGCACTCCAAAACGACCTGTTAAACTCTCCAGCATGGCAACGACTTCGCTCAGCTCCCAAGAACAAATCGATACCATGCTGGCTGAGCGGATTGCCGCAGGCGACTTCCCTTCCGCCGTTTATCTCGTGGCCGAGCGTGGTCAACCTGTAGTCGCCGGCGCGCTCGGCAACGCCGTGGTTGAGCCGCAAAAAATTCCGGCCACGCTCGACACGATTTATGACCTCGCTTCACTGACTAAGCCGCTCGTTACCGCGATGCTATGCGCCCGTCGCATTGAAAGCGGCGAGCTTACCCTCGACAGTTCGGTTTCTCATTACCTGTCCGAGTTTGATCGAACTGACAAGCAATCGATCACCATTCGACAACTGTTGACCCACTCGTCAGGGTTACCCGCATGGCGTCCACTTTACATCCTTGCAGATGGTGAACGAGATAGAGCAGCCGGCGCGATTGCCAACCAGGATCTCGAATACCCGCCCGGCACTCATGTCATCTACAGCGACCTCGGGTTTATCGCGCTTGGGTTGCTTCTCGAACGTTTAACCGGCATGCCCCTTATCGAGCTGGCGCGCGACGAAATCTTCCGGCCGCTAAAACTCGAGCACACTTTCTTTAATCCTGAGCAAGCGATGCAAACAGGGATTGCTGCCTGCGAGACGGGAAACGCCTACGAGCGCCAAACGTGCGGCAACAACTACTCGGACGATTACAAGAACTGGCGAGATAGTCTGATCTGGGGCGAGGTCCACGACGGCAATGCGTATTTTTTGGGGGGCGCCGCCGGACATGCGGGGCTGTTTTCAACCGGCGCGGAAGCGTACCTAATGGCAAGTCAATTTCTGGCCCACCAAACCAGTCTGCTTAAAGCGGAAACGTGCGAACTGTTTCGCACAAGCTTCACCGATGGCCTGAATGAAGTGCGATCGATCGGCTGGCAACTGGCAGCATCAAAGGATTCCACTGCCGGCCCGGAGTTACTCGGGGACAGCTTCGGTCACACGGGCTTCACCGGCACGAGTTGCTGGAATGACCCACATCGCGAACGCGTTTTTATCTTGTTGACCAACCGTACGCATGCCCGCGCACTACCGTTTGTAAACATCAACAGCGTGCGACGGCGGTTTCACAGCCTCGCCGTGAAAGTATTGGAAACATTGTAGGGGCGTCCCTCCGTGGGCGCCCCGGATCGTGCGCATCAGACAGGAAGCCCACAGCGCGATGCCCATTGGGCTCCGCCAGAGACTCACCGGGTCTGGATGGATTATGCCTACACCTGGTTTAGCAAGGTCAACAAAATCGTGAATTCCCTTCGGGTTTCTTCCCTCACAACAATCACAAATGGCGTCTTGTTTACTATTGATTTATAGCGGTGCGACCGCCAGTCGGCGGTAACAAATCCACCCTCCCTCAAACGCGAACATCTGCTCGATCGAAAGGATGGCAACGTCGGCATTAACCCCTTGCAGAATCTGATTGGGCACCTTTTCTGGAAACAATTAAGGGCAGCGAGGTATCATCGCAAACTCGCAAACCGCTGTGCTGCCTGAGGATGAATTGACCGGGTATGAAAGAGCTCATCGCCGTCTTGATAATTCTGCTCGGCCCCGGCTGCCAATCCCCATCTTCGCAATCGCAAGACAAGGGCCCAACCGAGTTGGTCGTTGCAGCCGCTGCAAACCTAACAGATGTGTTTCCTGAGTTGAGCCAGCGGTTTACTAATAACACCGGCATTCGTGTGGTTTTTAGTTTTGGAGCAACAGCCGATTTATCAAGGCAGATTGAAAACGGCGCTCCCTTCGACGTGTTTGCATCAGCCGATACGATCCACTTGGATAAACTCGAAGCGCAGGGTCTTCTTACGCCCGGCACGCGTGCGCTTTACGCTCGCGGACGACTCGTAATGTGGTTGCCGCCCAATGGTCTGAAAGCTGAACGCATTGAAGACATCGTAGGGGAAGCATACGAGCGTATCGCGATCCCCAAACCCGACGTTGCGCCCTATGGTCGAGCGACTGTGGAGAGTCTCCGAGCCCTGGGCATCTGGGACCAGGTCGAACGTAAGGCGGTATACGGCCAGAGTGTTTCGCAAACAAAACAATTTGCCGCCACAGGTAACGCAGAGGTCGCGTTTATTCCGCTTGCTTTAGTTAAGCCTGGAGAAGGAACTTACCTTGAGGTCGACGCACGTTTACATCAACCTATCGACCAGGCATTGGGCATAGTGAAGGCTTCGCGAAACGTAGCTGCGGCCCGCCAATTTGTCGACTTTCTCTTAGGCCCTGAAGGACAGGGGGTCCTTTCAAAGAGGGGTTATTTCACTGTTAAGATCAATTAAAGCCTCTCTCGGCTCTGTACTGAGCAGTACGGAACTGGTATGCTGCCCCAGAATTTAAGGCCCCGTTCTGTTAAGAATTTCCCTTTCTTTATGTCCGCGCCCTAAATCAGCACGAACACCTCAAAGGGTTATATAGCTTAGCAACTGCGTTCGTAAGGAAAACTATGAAAATCTTGCTCTA
>JBGTCM010000079.1:0-4436 GCA_041748795.1 Pyrinomonadaceae bacterium | reverse complement strand
CTTTTTGCTAAGCGAGAATGTCGATCCGTAATACATTCCACGAAAGTTACCGAGAACCTAATGCGCTGGTCACAATATTTCCTTCCCACCCTTCGTGAAGATCCCGCAGACGCTGAAGTCGTTTCCCACAAACTCCTGCTGCGCGCGGGCTTAATTCGCCAGTTGGGCGCGGGACTCTACTCCTATCTCCCGACGGCCCAACGTGTCGCCTTGAAGATCATGCATATCCTGCGTGAAGAGATGAACTTCATCGGCGGGCAGGAATTCTACCTGCCGGCATTGCACCCAGCGGAAATCTGGAAAGAGTCGGGACGTTGGGACGCGATCGGCGACGACATGTTTCGTCTGAAGGACCGTAAAGGCACAGACATGTGCCTGGGGATGACTCATGAAGAGGTCTTTACCACGATCGCGCGCAACGAGCTGCGTTCTTATAAACAACTGCCGCAGGTTTGGTACCAGATTCAGATCAAGTTTCGCGACGAGCCGCGTCCGAAGTCCGGCTTGATGCGTCTGCGAACCTTCATTATGAAGGACGCCTATTCATTCGATGTCGACCAGGCAGGACTGGATAAATCGTTCACCGATCAGCGTGAGGCATACAAACGCATCTTCTCGCGTTGCGGTATCCAGTTCTCCATTGTTGAAGCGTCGTCAGGTTCGATGGGAGGTTCTGAGTCAAACGAGTTTGTGGCAAAGACTTCGGCCGGCGAAGATTTGATTGCCAGTTGTGCAAGCTGCGGCTACGCGGCCAACCTGGAAAAGGCCACTTCAAGGCTCGCGCCAATCAAGGATTTAGTAGGCCCGGATGCGCCCGAAGAATTCCCGACGCCCGGCGTCCGTACAATCGATGACTTGATTAATTTTCCCGGTGGGGCCAAAGCGATAAACCAAATCAAGTCTCTGGTCTACGTGGCGACGATAAACAATGAACCGCGACCAGTGCTCGCGCTGGTGCGCGGCGACCACCAGTTACATGAAACTAAACTCGCCGATAATTTGAGGGCGACCGGCGTTCGCACTTCTCATGCAGAAGAGATTCGCGAGTTGCTCGGCGCGGGAGCCGGAAGCCTCGGTGGAGTTGGCGCGAAAGCGAGAGCGCGGGAGGCAAACTTCGAGTTGCTGATAATCGCTGATCAGGGTCTAAAAGGCCGGAGCAACATGACTACCGGCGCTAACAAAGACGACCATCACCTGCGCGGCGTGGACATCGTCCGGGACATCAATCCGGATCAGTGGGCTGACCTGCGAAGCGTCGAATCCGGCGAACTCTGTCCACGCTGCGAACAAGGCACTCTCGAGGTTTACAAGGCCATGGAGATCGGCCACATCTTTAAGTTGGGGACAAAATACTCTGAGTCTATGGGGGCCAGCGTTCTCACTCAGGACGGCAAGGAAGTTCCGATAGTGATGGGCAGTTACGGCATCGGAGTCGAGCGGATAATTACCGCCGCAGTGGAACAGAATAATGATCAGGATGGGATTATCTGGCCAAAGAGTATCGCCCCATTTGATGTAATCGTAACCGTCACGAACATGAAGGACGACGTCTTGCGAGAAACCGGCGAAAAACTCTATAAGGATTTACAGAGAGCTGGACTGGAAACTTTACTGGATGATCGCGATGAGCGCGCGGGGGTTAAGTTCAAAGACGCCGACCTGATAGGCATTCCGTATCGCGTCACCATCGGCAGGAAGACCGCCGATGGCCTGGTCGAATTGTTTGACCGTCGCGCGAAAGCTAGTGAAGACGTAAAGTTGACGGACGTGGTGTCGCGAGTTCAAAAACTGGCGCTGGCAGGACTGTAAGAATGAAGACCAAGCCATCGCATTAGGCATCGCGCGGGGTCGAAGAGTCCCGGCCGTTACGCGAAGCGATCTCATTAACACCGTGGCTTTAGCCCGGTGACTGGAGACGCGGGACTAAGAATTAACCGTTTCAACGGTTTTCGTTGGCGATGAAAAACATGAAACCGTTATAAACGGTTCCGGATCATTTCGCTAGACGTTAGTCACCGGGCTGAAGCCACGGTGTTAATGAAATCGCTCCGCGACTCGGAAGGTCTGAGCAAATACAATTCAATCGTGTTTTGAAATGAAATTTGTTTGTTTTTTTTTAGTAGTGTTCTTTGGCGGTCTGCAAACCGCCTCTGCTCAGGATCTACTTCCCGAGCTGGTTCGCCGCATCAAGCCGTCTGCAGTTGCGATTGAAACCTTTAACTCGAAAGGCGAAAAGCTTTCGCGCGGTAGCGGCTTCTTCATTGATACTGATCGCGTAGTCACGAATCGCCACGTAATCGACAACGCCTACCGAGCTGAAGTTCATGCTTACAACGGAAACGTTTATCAGGTTAAGGGTGTGCTCGCCGTCGATGCTGAGGGTGACGTGGCTCTGCTGCGCGTCGATGCGCCAGGAGGGCAAGTGCGTCCACTCCCGCTCGATCGAACGTCGCCTCAGGAAGGCGAAAGCATAGTAGTAATCGGCAATCCGTTTGGCCTCGAAGGAAGCGTTTCAAACGGAATCGTCTCGGCGGTGCGAGATATTCCAACCTTTGGTCGGATCATTCAGATTACGGCCCCCATCTCGCCCGGCTCCAGCGGCAGCCCGGTGGTAAACATGCAGGGACAGGTAATTGGTGTCGCTACGTTGCAGATAACCGGCGGCCAAAGTATCAACTTTGCTATCCCATCAGAACGCATCTCGCAGCTGCAAAGCGGGCCGTTGATGTCACTCTCGGATCTGGTCGCCGCCACTGGCAGGAACAAGCGGGCGCAGGCTGTTCAGTATTTTCGCGATGGTCTTAGTTTTCTTTCCCAGGACGATTGCGAGAAGGCCCTACCGTATTTCGAGAAGGCCGTTGAGTCGGATAGCAACTACGCCGAAGCGTGGGCGCAAACCGGATTCTGCCGCGAGAAGCTGGGCCGGCATAGCGAGGCAATCGAGGCTTCGAAGCGAGCAGTAGCGCTACGTCCCTCCGCGGAGTCGTATTTCAATATCGGATTGGCAAACTATTACTTGAAACAGTATCGCGAGGCGGCGGAAGCATACCGTCAGTCCATACGCCTTGAGCCTTACAACGCCGCTGATGCTTATTACGCGCTGGGGTTGGTTTATCGAGACTGGGGACGGGCTGATGAAGAGATTCAGGCGTACAAGCAAGCTATCAAGCTGAAACCGGATTACACCAGCGCTTACGAGCGGCTTGGCGCGCGCTACTTGAGATCGAAGAAGTATAACGAGGCCATAGAAGTTTTTAAGCAGCTTGCGGCGCTGAAACCCGGGGACGCAAGCGTCCTGAACAATATGGGCGAGGCCTACGTGGAATCGGGAAAGATGGCCGAGGCTGTTGAGGCTTTCCGGCAAGCGATTCGACTCAAGCCGGATTTCGGAAGAGCTTTTTACAACCTTGGCAAGACTTTTCTGGCGCAGGGAAATCGGGACGCAGCGCTTGAGCAGTACAACATTCTGCAGGGTCTGGATCAGGACTGGGCGGAACGGTTGAGTGCGCTGATCAATCCATAGATTGTTAGTTGTCCGTGGTTCGTTGTTAGTACCAAAGACTGCAAAGTGAACCCACAACCACTAAACCACTAACAACTGACTACTGACCAATGACGTCCGACCACTTTCGATTGATAAGGCTCGCCACGAAACCTGCACCAAAACCATTATCGATATTCACGACCGTTACATTTGACGCGCACGAATTGAGCATACCGAGAAGCGCTGCCACGCCGCCGAATGCCGCGCCATAACCGATGCTCGTCGGCACCGCGATCACCGGCACGCTAACGAGTCCGCCTACTACCGAAGGAAGGGCGCCTTCCATTCCCGCAGCAACGACCGCTACGCGTGCACTTTGCAGTAATGAACGCTCCGCAAGGACGCGATGAATACCGGCGACTCCGACATCCCAAACACGCTTCACGCGATTACCCATCGCCTCCGCTGTTAACGCGGCCTCTTCAGCAACTGGTATGTCGCTGGTTCCCGCCGTGACGACCGCAATCTCGCCCACGCCAAGGTCCGTGTGGTCCCTGCGAATTCTGATCAGCCGCGCCGTCTCGTGCCACTCCGCTTCCGTGACGATGTTTCTGACTTCACCAAACGTTCCTTCATCCGTGTGCGTAATCAAAACGTTCGGCGAATGTGTGATCAACTTTTCAACTATACCGAGAACCTGCGCTCGAGTTTTTCCGGCGCCAAAAACGACCTCGGGAAAACCCTGCCGGCTCGCCCGGGAATGATCCACGCGCGCATAACCGATGTCTTCGTAATGCAGGTTGCGGATGCTCTTGGCAGCCTCGGATTTGTCCAGTTCTCCAGTCCGGTAGGCTTCCAACAAGCGTTCTAACGCCTTTAAGTCCATTCGCTGAATACTGTTCCAGGGTTGAATTTAGGCGCGCATTCTAGCACCTCGCTTTTACAGAACCGA